>JBKHBT010000033.1:0-34219 GCA_046542255.1 Candidatus Zixiibacteriota bacterium
GATGCCGATGAGTTTCGAGCGATTGCGCAATGAACTTTTGCATGTACAATCGAGCATTCTTATCGAAAAGACCACGAAAAATAAGTACATTTTACCATCGAAAGTAACAGTCGCACAGCGTAAAATCTACAGCGCATTCGACCTTTCGCGATGCGACACGCCCTACAAACTCGACTAATTTTTCTTGTCATAATCTTTATTTAACAGCAAATTGTAGTGCCCCGTTTAAAAGTTATGTCATAGATATTAAACAACTTAGCCTTCGCTACTGTCGAAGTCGGGATAATCTATTCTCTCTTTTTGCATTATTTGGCAAAGGTCTATAAGTGGCTCATCCGGTTTTGCGGCTTACTGGACAAAAAGTGGTTGCTAAAATCAGGGTTAAGTCTCTATATTACAATATATTAACTAGCCTTTTTTATGAAGGGAAATTAAAATGCATAAAAACGCTGCCCCAAATGTAATCATTTTCCACCAAAAATAATTACGATTTCCTGCAAGATAGACAAAATCGCTCAGGAATCAATATAAATTAAAATTTAGTCGCGGCGGAGCTTCTCGTGGATTCTCTTGATTATCTCTTCTTTGGTAAAAAGCCGCCCTTTGTCGACTCCTGGACATTCCTTCGATAGGTTCTGCCAGTCGTCAGGAGACCTTAGATTATGCGGCCAGAAAGGAAAGGTGCGGCATTGACGCGGCCGAAATTCATAGATATGGCAGCCATTGTCGCCTGTATAGAAAATGCATTCGCCATTAGGAAAGCTCTTCAAAACATCCTGATCATCAATTTTGGTCATGTATTTATTGCGGAATTTTTCGACAGACATATCCATTTTAGCAGATATCTCGAATATTTCATTTGGGTAGATATAAACATAGCCATCGGGAATCGTGCAGCAATCGCCACAACGCTGGCATTGGAAGCGCAAACCTTTATCGAAAAAATACTTCATTGTTTATTGGAGATAATAATTGTGGATTTCTCTTCGATGACTTTTTCATCATTTTCAGAAAGATATATAAATGCAAAATAAATCCCGTCTGCCAGGGCTTCTCCAGAAGGGTTTTCGAGTATAAAGGTATGTGCTTTTTGATAGGCATTCAAAGTCTTTTCGCCATTAAAGCATGGATTTCCGCCGGCATCAAAAAGCTGCAAGGCCAGCTTTTGTTTTTTATCGATTTCGTGCCTTGAGACAGTCAACCTGTCTTTTGCAGGAACAGGATAAATGCTAAAATGGCATTCCCCATTCGGCTCTGGAGATGTTGAAGGCGAAGACATGTCGATATTTCTACAATGCGTTAAATCATCTTCCTCAATAAAAAATGTATCTACAAAAACAGGATAATCATCCCCCTCGATTTCTACGATATATTCATCTGGTAAAATTGGATAGAATGTAAAAACTCCGCGCTTTTCTGTATTTTTTATAATCACTGTATCTGCTCCTTGAAGCGTAACCGTACCCTCTATTCTTTGCCCGAGAGAATCCAAAAGAGCAATCGAGATGGCCTTGTAATTATAGCCATCATATTCGAGTCCAGCCGCCACCGGCGCAATCGGCCTTCCCCAGCCATAATCATTATCCGGCGTGCAATGCATATCGGCAGTATTTTTCATAAGAAGCCCCAGATCCCAGCCAAAGACAGCATCTCCCAAATCATCTCTTGCCTGCATCACAAGTGCCGTAGCAGCGGTTACTAATGGGCAAGAATATGATGTGCCATTGCCCGGCACAAAATTTTCTCCTGTATCATCATTAGGCGATAGAAGCCATACCATTTCGCCAAGTGTCGTAACATCAGGTTTTATGCGGCCATCGAAAGTCGGCCCTGGTGATGAAAAGGAAGCATAAGATCCCTCAGGCCCCAACGCGCCGACTGTTAATACACTATCACCATCGGCAGGTGGTGTGATATGGCCGAATCCTGTTCTGGAATTGCCAGCAGAATTTATTACCAATATACCCAATGAAGCCGCAATATCGGCAATATTTGTTGTAATTGCGCTATCGCCATCGAGAGCATCAAAAGTGTACCAATCTGAATATCCCAGAGAGCTTGTGATGATATCCACATCATTGTCATAGGCCCATTCGACCGCTTCGACCCAATTATATTCTTCTTGAATTGTCTCACTCTGCATATCTTCGGTCTTTGCCAATAGGAATTCAGCCTTATGTGCGCCACCTCGATAATCATCGGGAATGATGCCAGCTATTATACCAAGAACCTTGGTGCCATGGTCATCCTGGCTCAAAGGATCATCAGGTAAATTGCCGACATAGGCTGTATCATTTATAAAGTCATACTGCGCAATAAGATTTAGCGAATCAAATGCTGGATGGAAAATATTGAAACCAGTATCAAAAACACCTATTCGAATTCCTTCGCCAAAATATCCATATTCATGCATATCTATTATTCCAAGCTGCTTGAGTTGTGTATAGGTAATACCATAATTTATATCACCTGTCCTTTGTAGGGACTCATCTTGATAACGCAGTTGGTCGGTCAATGTGTCAATTTGCCGATAATATGTGCGTGATTTTCGAGTTTTTTCGATGAATCGGATATCTTCAATATCTCTAAGGCTTTCTACTTCGAAACAAGCAGCATTAAGCCATTTAGACCTTCCAAGATAATCCAAACCAAGATTTTCAAGAGAATCGATATATGACTCGTAAACTGGTAAATCGATTATTCCCGGTTCTTTGCCTAAGGCTTCTCTTTTTTCAAGAGCTTTCTTAGTTAGATATTCTCTGGCTTTTTCTTTCGCACCGTCCTTACTATCCAGGCCTTTGTCTGTGAAGTAAATCCAATAATCATCGGCAAAGGCAGTTATTGATAAGATAAGACAAGATATAATTAAGAGTGCTTTTTTCATCCTTTTTTCTTCCTTGATATAAATATTATCAAAACTGTTAAATACACTACTAAGGCTCCCGCGACAGCATAAAGATTATACTTTAATCGATAGAAAACTCCGCCCGAAGGTGGCTCTGGTAATGGTTCTGGCGAAATGGGCAGGCCATTTTTCTGTGCAATTTTATTAATATCTATAATATTAATCACCGGAATGCCTTCTTCTCCGAATAGTATCAAAGTTCCCCGTCTTGGATAATTTTGTAGTGGTATTGATTTAACAAGGCCATTTGGAATCAAAACAAGATTGTGGCTGGAACCAATGGAACCCAATCCACCTCCGACATTGATATATGCAGAAAACTCCTCATCATCGGGTAGATTTCTCTGGTATAGCTCCATTCGCCTGTTTATACTTCTGCTTAGGGTTTGTTCTTCGATTATATCTATGGCTTGATTATAGATAATGCTCCGTATTGTTTCGCGGCCTTTGGGGCTGATATTACCTCCACGGTCTCCTCTGCCGCCTATGGAAGCTGCAATCGACCGGTAATCGAATATGCCTTTTTTATTAAGAATCTGTTCCATATGAAGCCATGTCAAATCGGGGTTATTTGCGCCCCACATCGAAGAACCAAGGCTGGTTATGATAACGGCATTTGCTCCAATAATATCAAGAGCCGAAAGAAATGCAATATTCATTCCCGGAAATGAGCCAGTCCACCCTATTGCAACAAAATCGTCTTCTTCGACTCCTGCTTGTTCCAGGTATTGGAGTGCAAGAGCTGCAAAATTCGGATTAACAGATGTAAGCTTCTCATCCAGATCTCCCTGATCTGTAGTAATCAGGCTAAACTCCTGGCCGATAAGGCCAGTTCCACTGGGATCTGAAAGATAATCGATGAAAATATCGGTACCTGCTCTGTAATTTTTGATAGCTTCGGTCGCCTCTTGCATTTTTTCGGCTGCTTCGAGTTTTTTATCAAAATGGCTTCGCTTTATTTCTTTTTCTGTCAATTCTATGAGTCCTGCCAGGATAAGGCCGAAAAGAGCCAGTGAAAGCAAAAGCCACCTGGGTATTCTTCTATATTGCCAAAACATGAGGATTCCCCTGTGCTATTAAAATTACAATTAACCTTACAACCACAGATGCTATAAATAGAGTCGATAAAGTATCTACAATACCCTGTTTATCCATCCAATAAGCCAAAAGGCCTGGAATAACATAGCCGATCGGCAAAAAGAGATTAGACATTGTAAAAGTGCCTCCGAAAGTCCTGAAAAGAACACTGAATACAAAACCAAATAAGATCGCTAAAATAAGGCGGCGCCTTCCATATAATATTGCATATCTTGCAATAATTTTTATAAATAAATAGGAAACAAATGCGACAACTAAGGTTCCCAAAATCATTAATGGCCTATCCAAAAACATCGCAATATAGCCGGGAACAACAAGTCCGCCAGCAGCTAATCCAATTGTTTCTGCAAAGATAAAGCTTATCACAAGCCCCGTACCTACTGCAACCCAGAGCATATTTATCCACCTTTTTTTGTATGATCTAATGATGCTTCGCAATATTTGATAACATCATGACCTATTCCACCTATATTTCCCATACCGATAACAACACTTTTATTTTCTGTTTTCTTTTCAATTTCTTTGAATATTTCAGGACAAGTTCTATTGCTAAAGTCGGTAAACTTCATAGAGCCGATTCCGTTTTTCTTAAGTAGCCCCTTTAAGATATCAGTTCCAGTACCGATTAGAAAGAAATGATCTGCCTCGATATGTGAAACAAATTCGGCAAGCTGTATCGTCCTTGTCTGTCTATCAGCTCTATTATTTAGAATTATAAATCTTTTTTCTTTCTCGAAACGATTATTAATAATATTCCAAACAAGCTTATTAGATTCCGGGTCATTTGCAGCAAAAGCATTTGCAAAAACTATATCCTTGTTATTGCTTGGCATATGGTAGAGCATTAATGCGCCTGGATCAGGTTTGGCTTTCAGCATTCCACGCATCGCAATTTCGCGGTCGATACCAAAATGATTGGCAACTTTCAAAGATAAGGCAACATTATCATGATGTTCTATATGCGAGAATCTATCAATTTCTTTGGCATCTATTATTATATCTTGAGATGATAATACCTCTGCTCCCAGCTTTAGGGCATTGGCTTGCAACTTTTTTAGATTCTCCCTTTCGGAAGTAAAAAGAAGTCCATTTTCTGGTATCATGCCAGAGAGAGCGTCCACGACATCTTCGGGTGTGGGCCCCATCACATCCAGATGGTCCGGCCTTGTATTTGTGAGAACGGCGGCATTTGCTTTGATCATTTTCTTCTCTGTTATTTCTTGATATTGAGGCTGCAGAGCCATACATTCCAAAACAGCGACTTCCACCCCCATATTAGCAGCAAGGTTTAAGATTTTGACCTGCTCGCGAATATTGGCACCACCTCTTCTTTGTATTGGCTCTTCATGGCCATCGGGAAAAATTATTCTTGGAGTAGAGCCTGTTGTTTTGGCAATTGTCTTATAGCCGGCTTCACGAAAAATCCCTGCTATCAATCGCGTTACCGATGATTTGCCGCGGGTACCATTGACATGAATACGGTATTGAACCTTTTTAAGATTCTTTTTATGTCGGCTGTTTTCCAAAAACCACCAGACAATAAGTCCAATGATCAGGATCACTGTATAATAAAATTCCAATCCCATAGGCACATAAAATATTATATTATCGCAAAAAGTTCAATAGAATCTTGAAAATAATTATTTAATTATTTCGAGCTTTGCAAAAGCGGCGACAAGTTTCTTGACACCATGGTCTTTAAAATTGATTGTAAGCACTGTCGATTCGCCTTTTCCGCGTACTTTGATGATAATTCCGATTCCAAAGAAGGGGTGGCGAACACGCATTCTTGCCCGATATTGTGAAGCTGCTTTTTTCTTTCGAGAAGATTTCTTTCTGCTTTTCGGAGCAAGTTTGATATCGTGGTCGGCATATTTATCGGGTATCTCATTTACAAATCTAGAAGGAATCTGAGGTTCTGTTTTGCCGAATCTTTGCCTGGAAGCAGAATGAGATATATGCACATGATCCTTGCCCCGGGTGATAGCCACATAGAGTAATCGCCTTTCTTCGCACATATCGCTATCTGAGCTATCTCTTATTATCGGAAATATGCCATCCTCGAGAGCAACAATAAAAACATGCTCAAATTCCAGGCCTTTGGCAGAATGAATCGTCATTAGGTTTACCTTATCGACATCATCATCGATTTTATCCACTTCGCTAATAAGTGCTGTTTCTTCAAGAAAGGCCTTTAATGATGAATCTTCGGGTTTATTATCGATAAATTGCTGGGCAGAGCTTTGCAATTCACCTAGATTTTGCAATCTATCTTTGCCTTCGTCTGTATCTTTATCGATAAGCATTTGGGCATAACCACTCATCTCAATTGTTGCTTCCATAAGCTCTGCTACATTCATATTTTCAGAGTAGTCGATAAGCTGGAACATCAGCTCGGCAAAAGCAGATATCCCCTTTTTGGCTTTGGATGATACGGGACAGTCGAAATTCTCGCTCATCACCAGCTCCAGTAAATTCATATCTTGCATTTTCGCACATTTCTTGAGATTCTCCTGGCTCTTGGCACCAATTCCACGCTTGGGTTGATTGATTATTCTCTCGAAAGAAAGATCATCGTTCTTATTTACAATGAGTCGAAGATATGCCAGGATATCTTTGATTTCTGCGCGCTCATAGAATTTCTGCCCACCAATGACTTCATAAGATATATTGCAGGCATGCAATTTATTCTCGAATAAACGTGAAACAGAATTGACTCGGTACAGAATAGCAATTTCCGATGGTTTTACGCCCTCGTCTAATAATTTTTTAATCTTGGAAGTTATAGCATCCGCTTCTAAATCGTCATTGCCAAATTCCCTAATTTCGATGAGATTTCCCATTCCTCTTTCAGTCCAGAGCTTTTTGGGATGACGCTCGGGATTTTGTTCTACAACTGCTCCAGCAGCAGACAAAATATTCTGGGTACTTCGGTAATTCTGTTCAAGTTTAACAGTAGTTGTACCAGCGAAATCTTCATTGAAATTAAGAATATTATCGATCCTTGCACCTCGCCAGCTATAAATCGACTGATCATCATCGCCAACAACAGTGAGATTCCTGTAATGACTGGAAAGAAGCCTAACAAATTCATATTGCAAAAGATTGGTATCCTGAAACTCATCTACTAATAAATATCTAAACTCTTTCGACCATTTTTCCAATAATTCCTGGTCATTTTTGAATAATCTCACAACATGAAGAATCATATCATCGAAATCGACTGCATTATTACCAAATAATAAATCCTGATAACTTTGATAAACTTCGGCAATAAATTGCTCTTTCGGCCCATTGGCATCTTTGGCATATTCTTCTGGAGATATCATCTCGACCTTCAAATTGGAGATAATTCCCAGTATATTCTTGGGTTTCATTTCTGTTTTATATTGATAGTCATCGAGAATGTTTTTGATAAGGCGAGAAGAATCATTCGCATCATATATAGTATAAGAAGAGTCCAAACCTATTTTTTTTGCTTCTCTGCGAAGAATCCTTCCTGCTATGGAATGGAATGTTCCAATCCATAGGCCGGTTATATCCATGCTTAGGAGGCTTTCTACACGTTCCTTCATCTCATTGGCTGCTTTATTTGTGAAAGTTACAGCCATTATAGTAGATGGCGCTATGCCCAGCTCTTGAATCAAATAAGCTAATTTATGCGTCAAAAGCCTTGTTTTGCCCGAACCAGCACCCGCCAAAACTAATACTGGGCCTTCAGTATTTTTTACGCCAAGGTACTGCTCTGAATTTAATTGTGTTTCAAAATTTATCATAGTTTGTAAGATATGCCTTTTTCATTTTTCTACAAGCAATAATTTTTTTTATCCGGTACAGCAAATATTAAAAGCTGTTGAAATATCATAATAGATTGTTTTATAATAACATACAGACAATATTCAGCGTAAATGCCTATCGAGATAACCGCAAAAAATTAAAAGTTCTTAAAAATCAGTTTATTAAGGTGCAAAAAGTTCTTGTCATTATTCAAACTGGCATTATTTTTATTAAAATTGTTTGAAAACTAAGAACATAGAAAGAGAGGTATGTCTCAATAATGAAGGATTATTGTTATGAATTGTGCGTTATCTTCTCTCCTGAGATTGAGTCTGATAGGGAGAGACATTACAAACGCCTGCGCGACCTTCTTGATAGTGAAGGTGTCGAGCTAATTGCCGAAAAAGACTGGGGACTTAAAAAGTTCGCCTATCCTATCAAAAAGCACACTAGTGGTTATTACAGCTTCTTTTATTTCAAAGCTGCTAAAGAAACGCCACGCAAAATTTCCGAAGATTTCAAGATGCAGGAAGATGTCCTACGCCATCTTCTCATCAAAAGAACAATTGGCAAAGACATCAATCTGGATGATTTAACTCGCGAAGAGATGCTCAAGGTCGAGACTGACTATGATGCCGAAAGCATTCACGATTCCGGTTCAGAAGATAACCCAGAAGAAAAAGCAGTAGAAACAGGCGAAACAAATGAAGATGTAATTCAGGAAAACGAACCTTCTTATGAAACACCTAAAAAGCCGGAAGCGACTTCCACTGAAGTAGAAAAAGAAGATACTGATACCGCCGGGGCTGAAGATAGTGATCAGAAGAAAGAAAAAGTAACCGAAGACGACGAAAATGAAGTGACTACTACTGAAGATGTTTCAAAAGACTCGCCTGAACAAGATGCTTCTGATGAACAAGTCACATCTGATGCAGAAAAGGCTTCTGATGAAGAAGCTTCCAAGGAAGATGTTTCTAAAGAAGAGAAACCAGAAGAAGAAGAAGAAGATAAAGAATAAAAATCGATTTACAGGAGATGATATATGTCAGCTAGAAGAATGCAAAAGAAAAGGAAGCGTGATTTTGGCAGAGTCAAAGTTTGCCGCTTCTGCACAAATCCTGATCTCGAGATCGACTACAAAAATGTCGATCTACTCAGGAAATTCACCAATAAGCGAGGTAAGATAATTGCCAGAAGACTTTCTGGCCTTTGTTCGAAACACCAGCGCAAAGTTACACGAGCAATCAAAAGAGCACGTTATGTTGCTTTAATGCCCTATGTGGTATATATTTATAGATAATTAAGGAGCTGAAATGAAAATTATTCTACTCAAGGATGTCGAAAAACTCGGCCAGGCCGGAGATGTTGCAGATGTTTCATCCGGTTTTGCCAGAAATTTTCTTATTCCAAAGAATCTTGCAATGAAAGCTACACGCGGCTCGATGCGTCAAATTGAAAATATCAAAAACCAAAAAGCATCACATGAAGAGAAAAAGAGAACCAAATTCCAGAAACTTGCCGAGCAGCTATCAGGGCTTTCTGTCGATATACCTGTCGAAATTGGCGATGAAGACCAGATATTTGGAACAGTCAGTGAGACTATGATTGCCGATGCTGTCAAAGAAAAGGGATTTGAAATCGATAAGAAGAAAATTATACTCGAAGACCCGATTAAATCACTCGGTGTTTATAATGTGGCTTTGAAGCTTTTCGATGATATCGAACCCAAGATCAGAGTTTGGGTTGTTCGAAAATAAATAATTCATTATAATCAGCAGTATTGGGATGGAAAATGAGCCTATTTTGGCGTTTACTTGCAGCACATTTTTTGATAGATTTCACTTTGCAAACAGGGTGGTTTCTTAGGAATAAAGATAAAGCATATGCAATTGCTTTGCATAGCTTCTTATTTGTTATTGCAGGTATCTTTTTTGTCTATCCCTTGCTTCTCGCAGATGCTACAATTGTAGTTACAGTTTTAGGCCTTGGCATTTGGCATTTCATTGTGGATTTCATTAAAAGCCAAATAGCAAGAGAAAAAGGCAGTGACCTTTATCTTTTTTTAGCAGATCAATTTATTCATATCTTCTCGATATGGATGATTAATCTGCTTTTATATTATCATAAATTCCCACTTGAAAGCAAATATTATCCAAGCATTGCGATGGCTATTTTTGCAATATGGGGTGTGCCAATTTTGATTTTTCTAATCAAGAAGAAATTTATAGAAAAACAGACTATCAAGCACAACTATGTTCATCGCGAAAAGGCAAATACATTATCTATGGTTGAAAGAGCTGGAATATACATTGCAATCGTACTTGGAAATTGGTTCTTTTTGGGGCTGCTTTTGGCAATAATAATTAGAATCTATCTATTTACAAGCTCCAAAGAAAAGAAATTTCCAATCGCTAATTGGGGTTTGGCCGGTTTTCTTGCACTTGCAATCCGATTTGTAAGGGTATAAAATGGAAAAAGCATATCTCAAAAACATTGCTTTAGATGTAAAATATCAATCACTGGTTATAATGATTGGTATCGAGGAGCAGGAGAAATACTTACCCATCTGGATTGGCAATCCCGAAGCATTTGCAATAGCTTTGGGGAAAAGCAAAGTTAAAACACAAAGGCCAATGACACATGACCTGCTGGTTTCAGTGATCGATGGACTTGGTGGCAAAATCGAAAAAGTGATTCTTACAGGCCTTAAGAATGATACCTATTTTGCTTTTATTCATATCAAACAAGATGAGCAACTTGTAGTTATTGATGCCAGGCCGTCTGATTCTATTGCCCTTGCTTTAAAAGTGGATGCACCAATTTATATTTCGGAAGAAATCGAGATGATCGATCCCCAGATCGATACGGAAAAACATGAAAAGATATCAAACCAGTTGAAAATAATAAAGCCAGAAGATCTTTTATCAATGTAATTAGGAGGCTATGTGATACTTGAATTCAATGGAAAAAAGCCCAAAATAGACTCGGATGTTTTTTTAGCTCCCAATGTTACTATAATTGGAGATGTAACTATAGAATCTGGATGCAGTGTTTGGCCAGGCGCTGTTCTAAGAGGAGACATCAATTCCATTACAATTGGTAAAAACACCAATATTCAAGATTGCACTGTCATCCATGTCGATAAGGATAATCCTACAGTGATAGGAGAAAATGTCACCATTGGCCATTCAACTGTTGTCCATGCATGTAAAATCGAAAACAATTCTCTCATTGGCATGGGTGCTACAATTCTCGATAGAGCGATTATCGGGAAAGAAGCGATAGTTGGCGCAAATTCTTTGATAACGCAAAACAAAAAGGTCGCAGAAAGGACTCTTTGGGGGGGCGTTCCTGGCAAAAAGCTAAGAAATGTAACTTCAAAAGAGGCTGAAAAATTACTCGAATCGGCTAATCATTATGCATCTTTGGCGCAGGAGTATATGAAATGAAGTTTAGATGTTTATTGATCGTTGTATTTATCCTATTTGTATCGATTCAGTTGTTTGCAGAGGATGCAACTTTAGAGGCCCGAATTAGTTCTGCTATGGAAATGTATAAAAACGGCGATTATGAAACATCTGAAAATATCCTGAGTTCGATGCGTTCATCGGCGAGATCAACCGAATACTACTCCAATGTAGTTTATCTTCAAGCTCTATCGGCTTACAAAGGTGGCAAATACCAGAAAGCATCCGAGCTATTTCTGGATTTCCAATCATATTTTCCAAACCATCCTTTAGAGCATCGCGCACATATTTTTCGGGGCAATTGTTTATTTAAGCTTGGCGATATCTTTCAGGCATCAAAGAGTTACCTGAAAGCCTTTCAAGCACCGAGTAAACAGGAATATAAGGTAGCTAAACAGTCCCTGGAAAACCTCATGAAAGGCCATCTTAGTCTTTCGGAATTGAAATCACTGGCAGCACAAGCGCTCATTAAACATCAAATCTATATTAGCACATTTTATCTGGAGAGATTAAGAGATGCCGGCCAATATGCCCTTGCAATTAGAGAGAGCGAATCTCTGATTCAGAATTTCCCCGGACATCCTGAAATATCAGAAATCCAGATAATAAATAAAAGCCTTCGGGACAAGCTTTCAGGTTCTATAACCATTGGCGTAGTCCTGCCCAAATCTGGTGACTTCGGTGAATATGGCCAAAATGTTCTCAACGGTATCAAACTTGCCATAAATGAACTAAACAGAAAACGTAGCTCTGATATAACACTTCAAATACATGATTCCAAAGGCGATCCATTAAATTGCGTACAGGAAGCAGAGAAAATTATTAATTCCCATTCACCACTTTGCATTATAGGCCCACTGCTTTCGGAAGAAGCCGTGGCACTCGGGACTCTTGGGGGCGCAAATAACCTACCAATTATAACACCAACGGCTACTCAGAGCGGCCTTGCCAGCATAAGCTCCTACTTTTTCCAGATTGCAACATCACCCAAAAATGCAACGAGGGCATTGATGCTTCACTCTATTACCGAAAATTATGATTCTTCATTTGCGATTTTATGCCCGAATGATAATCTCGGAAGGATGCTGGCTGAAACCGCTTATGGTGTTTTGGATGCAAGAGGAATGGAAATAATAGCTGTCGAATACTATGAACCCGGGCAGGTAGATTTTTCCGATGTATTCGGCCTTATCAAGGAACCCATACTTGAAGAGATGGATAATTATGTAACACGAGCTGAGGATACCGATTCAATTTTCTATGATGAAGATGGAGTATTGCGCGATAGAAGCGAATGGGAAGTCTATTTCGATGCGCTATTTATTCCCGGATATATAGATGAACTGGTTAATCTGCTCCCGCAAATACCTTTTAATTATATCAATACGCGAGTACTTGGCACCAATGAATGGATTGTCGATGAACTCGATACCGATGACCTCAGAGAGTATGCCGATGGTGCTCAATTTGTGCCAGATCAGTTTTTTATTGATAAAGACCTTCCAAAATGGGAAGATTTCGCTAAACAATATCGATCAGAGTATGGCGAAGAACCTGATAGGCTTGCAGCCCTGGGATATGATACTGCTACTTTGATTTGTGATGCTATAGAAAATAAAAACCTTACGCCAGATATGCTCAAGGATTATTTCAAAAAGATAGAGACTTTTGAAGGCGTAGCTGGCAAAATATCATTTGACAGCAATGGTGAAAACACAAAACCTCGAATTTATGAATTCGATTACGGCGATTTGATTAAGATAAAATAAGATATTTGACAAACTGGAACTAACTTTGTAATATTAGGAATTGTTATGGGAAAAAAGAAAGACATACAAGTTGTAATAGATGGTAAAGAATATTGGATGAGCTATGGTGAACTGGCTCAATCCAATAGTATTCTTTTGGAAGCTCTTATTGCTGAGCTTTCTAAACAAGGAGTTATAGATCCTAAGGAGCTTGGAAAATCGATACAGAAGATAAGGGAAAGCAGACTGAAAAAGAATTGAAAGAATCATATATTTGGACATATCATCCAGCAGCAGAAAATCTGCTAAGGACCACTCTGGCAATTATCGTGATAATAGTATCTGCGCTGGTTAGTGCATATTACATGGAGCATGTATTTTTTGGATTCCTGGCGCTTTTTGTGCTTTTTATTGGCCTGGGTTCATATTTCTTCCCGACCAAATATGGAGTGAATGAAAAGGGAGTTGTTAAAGAGATCGTTGGCCAAAAATGGGGAAAACCATGGAAATATTTTAGAAGAAAGGCTTTTTTTGATGACGGCGTTCTTCTATCGCCTCTTGCAAAAGATTCTGTTTTAGATAAATTTCGAGGTTGGTTTTTACCTACCAAAAATAAAGAAGTAAGAGATTTTATTAGAGAGATGATGAATAATGAGTAAACCTGATATTCCACAAGAGACCTTTTTCAAAGTCGATTGGGATGCTGAATTAGAAGAAGATGTTACAGAAAAAGAAAAGAAGCTAATAAGCAAAGTGGCAAAGAGAGTTGTTGAGCTTGATATGGTGGCACCTGCTATTATGTTCCTCTACCCAATGAAGCCACTTAATTTTATCTCTTCGCAATTGCTTCTATTTCTTGAACCATTTACGGCACATGTTCTTGGTTTCGACCAGATGATAACTTTTAGGCGCGCTCTTTCCAAAAGAGCAACCGTTGGAATATTGATTGATGAGATAGAAAGAATAGATGCTGAAGAGCGGCCCCCAAAGAAACCATTATTAAGAAAACTTACAAAAGATATAAAAGATTCGGTAATAAATAGATTTAAAAAAAAGAATAAATAGAAAAGGTAGTATTTATGCCAAAAAAACCTGAAGAAATTGAAGTCATTTTAGCAACGGATTGTGGTTCTACTACAACCAAAGCTATCCTTATCGAAAAGCAAGGCGATACTTATCGTCTTATGGTTCGAGGTGAGGCTCCTACAACAGTCGAAGCCCCTTTCGAAGACGTTACCGCTGGAGTTTTAAATGCCATCGAAGAGATCGAAGAGCTTTCCGGCCGCACATTAATCGATAAAAATCGTCGGATTATCAGGCCCGCCAAAGGCAAAACCGGAACAGATATTTACATTTCTACTTCGTCTGCTGGCGGTGGTTTGCAGATGATGGTGGCCGGGGTGGTCCGTGAGATGTCTGCCGAAAGTGCAGAACGCGCAGCTCTCGGAGCTGGCGCAATCGTTATGGATGCTATTGCGATTAATGATAAAAGACTGCCTCACCAGCAAATAGAACGAATCAGGAAACTTAGGCCGGATATGATTTTGCAATCTGGTGGTATCGATGGCGGAACGGTATCGCATATTCTCGAAATGACAGAGATTATTCATGCCGCTAATCCAAGGCCAAGACTGGGTATTTCTTATAAACTACCAGTAATTTTTGCTGGAAATAAAGATGCACGCGAAAAAGTAAAAGAGACACTCGGCGATCAGGTCGACCTTTCTATTGTCGATAACTTAAGGCCTCAACTTGAAAGGGAAAATCTACTGCCCGCCAGAGAAAAAATTCATGACCTATTCCTGGAGCATGTTATGGCACAAGCGCCAGGCTATAAGAAGCTTATGAGCTGGACCGATGCAGATATTATGCCGACACCCGGCGCAGTCGGCAATATCATGAAAACTATCGCCGACCTTGAAAAAATTCAGGTCGTGGGCGTAGATATTGGTGGTGCTACAACTGATGTTTTCAGTGTATTTAATGAAGAGCTCGATATAGATAAAATTACAGCTACATTTAATAGGACAGTGTCGGCAAATTTGGGAATGAGCTATTCTATATCTAATGTTTTCTCCGAAACTGGATTGAAAAATGTCATGCGCTGGATTCCATTTGATCTCGATGAGCGTGGCCTTCGCAATCAAGTCAAGAATAAGATGATTAGGCCTACGACTATTCCACAACATATCAAAACACTCATTTTCGAGCAGGCAATTGCCCGTGAAGCTCTTCGGCTTGCTTTCGAACATCACAAAACCTTTGCAACAAAATTAAAGGGTGTTCAGAAAAAGCGCGATATCGGCGAAGCATTTGACCAGGACCTTTCCGATACATTGGTTAATATGCTCGAGCTTAATATGATTATCGGCTCTGGTGGTGTTTTATCTCATGCGCCAAGGCGAAATCAGTCGGCTCTTATGATGATCGATGCATTCCAACCCGAAGGAATAACAAGATTAACAGTGGACTCGATCTTCATGATGCCACAGCTAGGCGTACTTGCCTCACTACATCAGAGAGCTGCCTTGGATGTATTCCATAAGGACTGCCTGATTTATCTGGGTACCAGCGTTGTACCCTCTGGCCTATCCAAAGAAGGCAAAGATATAATGGAATATGAAATCGAATTTCCAGATGGAAAAGTCGAAAAAGGTAAACTAAAATTTGGAGATATGAAATTATTTGAACTTCCAGTCGATGAAAAAGCAAAAGCCGTATTAAAACCTAATCGCAAATTCGACCTCGGCCTTGGAAAAGGAAAAACAGTCGAAACAGAGCTTTCTGGTGGAGTGGTCGGTATTATTCTCGATGGTCGTGGTAGGCCTCTTAATATTACTGAAGATAAAAATGAAAGAATAAGAAAATTAAAGGCCTGGTTCAAAGAACTCAAGGTTTATCCAGAAGAAGCTATATCATAAGGGAGTGAATTATGGGTCATGTATATACACCAGGATTGAAAGTAACGGAATATTCACGTATTCGAAAACAAAGGCTTCTACCTTTGAAAGGTAAAGTCACAGTCAAAGTCGGCGATAAAGTCCGGCCAGATACTGTAATAGCTGAAACATTTCTTCCTGGGGATGTTCAGCCGATTAATGTAGCCAATAAACTCGGCTGCGATGCCGATTCACTAGATTATTATATGAAAAAGAAAGTCGGCGATGAGTTCAAAAAGGACGAAATATATGCTGAAAATAAAGGCCTTTTTGGATTATTTAAGACAAGTCTGCGCGCGCCATTTGATGGCACAATAGAAAGCATATCTGATATTACCGGCCAGGTCATTTTACGCGCAGAACCTATTCCACTACAGATAAAAGCATTCATCGATGGCGAGATTATCGAAGTTATACCCGAAGAAGGCGCAATAGTAGAAACCTTCGGTAGCTTTATACAAGGAATTTTTGGTATCGGTGGCGAACGTTTTGGCGATTTGGTAGTACTTGCCGAATCACATGATACGTATATCAAAGCCGAACAAATAAATGAGAAACATCGAGGCAAAATTATAGTTGCCGGAAGTGTTGTTACGGCAGATGTTTTCAATAAAGCCAATTCTCTGGGTGTAAAAGGAATTATCGGAGGCGGAATAGATGCTTTCGACCTCAGGAAAGTTTTGGGCTATGATATTGGTGTTGCAATCACAGGTTCTGAAGATGTAACCACTACCCTGGTTGTGACAGAAGGTTTTGGAGAAATACCAATGGCAAAGCAGACTTTTGATCTTCTGAAGAAAAATGATGGCAATGAAACATCCATGCATGGGGCTACTCAGATTCGTGCCGGTGTTATAAGGCCTGAGATCGTTATTACAAAACCGAAGAAAAAAGATTTCAAAGATACAGGCGAAGAGCTTATTGGGCTGGAAATTGGAAGCACTGTTCGAGTTATTAGAGTTCCATATTTCGGACAGATCGGCAAAGTCACAGAATTGCCATCAGAGCTTCGCAAGCTCGGTTCAGAATCTATGGCGAGAGTCCTTGGAATCGAATTTGACAATGGTGAAAGAGCAATCGTCCCAAGAGCAAATGTCGAAATGATTGAAAGCGCATAAATAAAATTCAATTAATAATAAAAAAAGAAAGGAGTGCCTAATGCCAAAATATAGGCTCAGGATTTTTCTTATCCTGATGGCCCTCTTCGCAATTATAATCGGAGGCTGCCAGCAGGTTGGCGATGCCCCTCCAGAAAAACCGATGGCTGCAAAAGTTATCGACCTACCTGGTGATGATGGAACAGGTACTATCGTTCAATGGAGACATTATAATGCTTCGAGTGCTGTCAAGTATAAGATCCTGCGGGGTGAAAGCAAGAATGATATTGAGACTCAAATTGGTGAGATATCAGCTCAGCTTACGCTACCTTCGCTGGATACATCATCCGTCAATGATTTTTCTGATGATAATTATTATCTAATCATCGATGATGACAAACAGCCACCATTGGTTGAAGTTGTAAAAGCAAATCCAGAAAATGAGGATTCGATTAAGGCAATCGGCCAAAAACTTCAAAAAGTTGAATTGACTATTGTTCCAGAAAACGTGGACGATAGAGAACTGGTATTAGCTTCAGGCAATTATTATCGAGTCAATCCTCCACAGTCGATCCTGAATGAATCGCAATATGCCACATTGAATAATAAAAAAATAGATGTGGATAATACTTTTCTTGAAGAAGGCGATAAGAATATCAGCGTGGAACATGGGTTCAGCGAATACGAAAAAGAATTCATCAAAGAAGGTGCCAGGCTTATGCCACCTGCAGGCCCGGATGCTGAATTAATCAAAAAGTATGGTTTATCGGTAGCTTCATTTGTTACAGAAGATAAAAGATACTGCGTTTCATATAATCCTATGAAGTCATTTGACAATGATACTTCGGAAGCTCTTGAACCAGGCAAGGAATACTATTACAAAGTCATTGCCTATAATAAAGACGATGTCGCAACAGAATCCGAAGTATTGACTGGAACTCCTATCGATAATGAACCGAATCCTCTTCAGATAACCAGTATTTTGGCTGATAAAAATAAGAAATCTGTCGTCCTGAATTGGGCTCCCAGCAGAGATTCTGATCTTAATAATATTGAAATTTACCTTACAGATATAGAGGACACTTTGCAGGAAGAAGGCGAGCTTCTCAAAACTGTCGATGCTTCCTGGACAAAAGCAAAAATCGAGGATATCGACATCGATTCAACACATGCCTTCTATTTGAAAGCATATGATGATAAATACTCTTCTGTCAGTAATATTGGCACAGTAGATTTTATCGATTTTGCCGAAGTGAATTTACCACCAAACCTTCGCGTGGAAGACCATCCTAATGATGATGCCATGGCCCTCGACCTTATGTGGGAACCACCTTCTATTAGGCTTTCATATTGGGTCATAGACCAAGATCTAAAAAAGGAAGTGGTAAAACCTAAAGAAAATGTTTACCTATTCAATGGCGAAATCGTACAATTCGATCCAGATTCTACTATCCCAGAAAAAGCCGAGCCGGTCAAAGGCTATATCAAAGAAATCCCTTCCGATGATATGACACTCACTGTCTCTTATGACATTTTTGCAAATATCCGCGCAAAAGCTGCCTTTGCAGAAGTCAAACTCGAAGGCATGGGTAGAAGTGAGGACTTTTTCGATAAAGAAGAAATCGGACAGGCTATTTTCAAAAATATCGAACCCGGGAAATATAAAATTAGTGCTCAACTGAAAAATAAAAATGGTTTCGATTTCGAAAATGAAGAAGCCTTTGCCGAAATGGAAATCGAAATCAAAGGCCAGGAAAAATATACTCCGCCACCACCTGATAAACACTATATAATTTATCGAGCTACAATCAAAGACGGAGAAACACCAGAAAAAGAACAGTTCGAAGAATACGAGATGATTCCTTCGCATAAAAGAGAATTCGTCGATAGGTGGTCAAAAGATGAAGAGGACCTATACAGGATACTAACATCATATGATTATGCATATTTTATGAGAGCTGTTTCTGCCAAAGGCAATATTAAAGACAGTGAAATTCTTGGTCCGATCACACCCAAGAGCAATGCATTCCATAGCCAGAAACTTATTATTCTGGTCTTCTTATTGCTATTTATCGGTATTTCTGGTTTTTATCTTTTGCAGGGACGAAGAGGCAAGAAATACTATATCCGTCCTATTGCTGGAATTTCTCATATAGACGAGGCATTAGGAAGGGCAACCGAAATGGGTAAACCCATTCTCTATATTATGGGACTTGGTGCAATCAGTATGCTATCTACATTAGCATCTATGACGATTCTAGGCCGTGTTGCCAAAAAAGCTGCAGAATATCAGAATAGACTTCTGGTTCCAGCTGCTGATCCTATTGTTATGTTGGTTGCTCAGGAAACTGTCCGTTCAGCATATCTTGATGCTGGCAGGCCAGATGCTTACAGTGAAGATGATATATACTTCGTAACACGAAGCCAGTTCTCTTATGCTGCTGCTGTTTCTGGAATTATGATGCGTGAGAATACTGCTACACATTTCTTTATGGGATGGTTTGCAGCAGAATCGCTAATTCTATCTGAAGCTGGCGCAAGAGCTGGCGCAATCCAGATTGCTGGCACAGATGCTCCGGCACAGCTTCCATTCTTCATTACCTCATGTGACTATACGCTCATGGGCGAAGAACTTTATGCTGCATCTGCTTATATGTCGAAAGACCCAATGCAGATTAGCTCTCTTAAGATTCAGGACACACTTAAAGCTATTTACATTGTTATTATGATACTGGGTACTGCAGCTATTTCACTTAATATTATGTGGTTCGTTAACTTTTTCAAACTTACAATCGATAAATAAGGGGGTGTAATTAAATGTTCTGGAAAAAACAACTGCCCCTGATAATTGCCTTTGTAATGGGATTTCTCCTGCTTATCCAATATTTTATACCAGGAAGAGTCTCGCAGGACTTTTTACGTCTATTTCAGGATTGGGGACTAGTTATTGGTGTATTCGGAGCTGTTATGGGATATTATAGCATTATTCGAGTACATATAGTAAAGATTACGAAAGGTGTCAAAGGCTGGTATTTCAGTGCTGTAACTTTGCTTTGTATCGCGACGATGGTAGTCGGATGGTTAGTACAGGGCGTTGAAACTGGTACTATTTTTGATAATCTATTCAATTATGCTCTTGTACCAATTGAATCTACCGTGTTTAGCCTTTTGGCCTTTTATATTGCATCAGCAGCTTATAGAGCATTCCGTGCCAGAAGCGCACAAGCGACTGCCCTACTTATCGCCGCTATGATTCTTATGCTCGGCCGCGTGCCAATCGGCCAATACATAAGGATTGGCGATACTTCGCTGGTCGATGTTGCAAATTGGATTCTCAATTACCCGAATATGGCAGCAAAAAGAGGTATTCTTCTTGGCGTTGGCCTGGGACAGCTTCTTATGTCGCTAAAAATTATTCTGGGTATTGAGCGAGCATATCTTGGCGGAAAGGATTAAGGAGATATAATGGAATTTTGGGATAAACTACAGAAAATCGATGCTAAATTCATCTACCTGATTCTCGCAATTGCTATTATACTTCCTTTCTTTTTCAGATTGGGATTACCGATTCCAATAACCAAGGAAGTCAGAAGTATATATAATTATGTTGAGAATCTTACACCAAACGATTGCGTAATCATCAGTGCAGACTATTCGCCATCGGTGAGTCCAGAGCTTAGCCCTATGTTAGATGCTGTAACACGGCATTGTTTCGAAAAGAAGGTTAAGCTTATAGCGATGAGCCACGTTCCAGTAGCACCTGGTATGTACCAACCAATATTGGAAGGCGCTGCCGATGAATACAATATGATTAATGGCATCGACTATGTTAATCTTGGTTATCGTTATGGTTTTTATTTAGTGATTATGAGAATGGGAAGTTCTATCGAGCAGACATTCGGCGTTGACTATTATGGAACGCCGCTGCGTGACCTTCCTATGATGAAGAATATCAAGAACTATGATGATGTCGCTCTGATCGTTGTATTGACAGGCTCTAACTTCAATACATGGATCACGTTCGCACATGAACCATATCAGCAAAATATCGCGGCTGGAGTTACTGCCGTTATGGCAGCCGATTCTTATCCATTCCTTCAGAGTGGCCAAATAATTGGCCTTATGGGGGGACTAAAAGGAGCTGCTGAATATGAGAGAATGAATGGTGAAAACTATGATGTTCCTCCGAGAATGGCTAGTATTGGTATGGAAGCTCAGAACTGGGCACATATCATTATTATCTTATTTATCATAGTCGGTAATGTCGCGTATTTTGCATCGAAGAAAAAGAAAAGGATATAGGTGGGAATTATGCAAATATCAATGAATCCATGGATATGGTTAGCAGTGTTTTTTACGCTTTCTATTTATTCCTTCCTTTACAAAGACAATCCATTCTATAAATTTGCTGAACACGTTACTGTTGGTGTTAGTGTTGGATATTCGATATATATTCTTTGGACCAATGCCTTCATTGGACAGGTCTGGACACCATTTAATAGTGGTGGAACAATTATGGGTGTTCCGATATCTATGCGCTGGGATTTCATAATACCAGCATTCCTCGGAATATTAATGATATTTAGGCTCTTTCCTAAATATGCATGGATGTCCCGTTATACACTGGCATTCCTAATCGGTGGTGGATCGGGCCTAGCCCTTACATTATCGATGCAGGCTCGTATATTCAAACAGGTTTCGACATCTATGGTGCCAATAACTATGGATTGGATGGGATTTTCCAATCTGATTATCATAATTGGTGTTCTTGCTACGTTGATTTACTTCTATTTCTCCAAGGAGCATAAAGGGGTTTTCGGCGGAGTTGCCAATGTCGGTATCTGGTATCTGATGATTGGCTTTGGTGCCACATTTGGATATACAGTTATGGCAAGGATGTCTTTATTTATTGGAAGACTACTGTTCCTATTCCAGGACTTCCTGGGACTTAATCTGGTCAATTAGCTGGATTGATATAATTCAAATTAGCCCCGACAATTCTGTCGGGGCTTTTTTATTTATATTGAAACTATTAATCCTTCAATATCTCACCCAATCTGTCGATAAAAATAATAAAGACTGTTTGTTTACAAAGGGATAGAAAAAATCGGCGGGGCAAAAAATAGTAGATGCCAAAAATTCTTAGAAATTTTGAGCTTGTAGAAAAAATAGCATCTGGCGGCATGGGTACTGTCTATCGGGGAATACAACTTTCACTGAAAAGGCCAGTCGCCGTCAAAGAGCTACATCCACAACTATCACAGCAGAAAGAATATATCAAACGCTTCGAACAGGAAGCATTAGTCCTTGGCGCAATGTTCAATGAAAATATTGTCGGTATAATCGATTTCGGCCATGAAAATGGAACATATTATATTGTCATGGAATATGTCGATGGACTATCATTGTCGGAAATAATCGATTCTGTGACTGGCCTTGCCCCCAATATGGCACTTACTATTATCGAAAATATGGCAAGAGGGCTTGCATTCGCTCATAATAAGGGCATAATCCATCGCGATCTGAAGCCTGCAAACATAATCTTATCTTTGGATGGTGTAATCAAAATCACCGATTTTGGCCTTTGCCGGCCAATTCATGAGTCCGACATTACTCAACATAGCTCTCTTATGGGAACTCCAAGATATATGTCACCTGAACAAGCTCTTGGAAAGCCAATCGACCAAAGAAGCGATATATATTCACTTGGAATACTATTTTTTGAGCTTCTAACGGGTTTTTATGCTATCTGGAGCGAAAATACAGCACAAATCCTACATCAAGTAGCCTTCGGAAAAGAACTTGATACCAAAAGATTGCCAACTAAATTAAATAAAAAAATTGTCAAATTAGTAAAAGACCTAACAACAAAAAAGGTCAGCAAAAGATTTGACAATTGCAATGAAATCCTATCGACTATCAGGAAGATTCGAAATTCAGAGGAAGAATTTCAGGACCCTGCTAATCTAATCGACCTACTCTATTCGATGGAATATAAATCGAGTAAAGACTCGATAACTCAGATACTAGAACATGGCAGTCGAATCGATGTAACCACTCAAAAATTGGATATATCAGATAACATTTATAAAAGTGAAACACCATCGAATCAACAGAGTAAATTTTTAGATAAATATTTTCATTATTTCGGTAAATTATCAGATTTCAATCAAGACAATTTCATTGCGAGATACTATGATTATTTCGAATTTAATGAATCCTATCACCAAATCCTGACAGCTATTATGCATAATAAGAGCGTGTTATGTATCGGAAGACCTGCAAGTGGTAAAACAAGAAATATCATGCAGGCTTTGGAGTCATTAAAAAGAACGCATAGCCAATGGCAACTAATCATCCCAAAAGCAGTAGAAATGGAACAGATTAGTAAAATCGATAACTATATCGATACAGGAAATTGCTTTATAGTTTGGGATGATCTTGATCAGTTTATACCTTATTCTGATATTGGGGCAGTATTCAATAGAATCGAAAATATTGTTGAGAAAATGATTTTACTCGGAACCCTAAGAAGCGGCGATGAGTTTTTATCTGTCGAAACAACGCGAACTGATTGGTTCTATTTTTTTGATACCAGGGTTTACCTCAAAGACTTAACCGATTCACAAGCTGTTTCACTGGCAAAGAATATCGATGCAAAATCGACAGCTTCCTTCGATGGGACGCCGGGGTCTATTGTTCTTGATTTGAGTAAAGTCAAGGCGAGATACAATGGGCTTACAAATCCAAATCGGGGAATACTAAAAGCAATGAAAATGCTACATATCATCGGAATAAGAAATTTCAAAAGAAATCTACTCCAAAAACTCGCGAACTCTTTCTTTGGCTGCAATTTGGATGGTTCAAATATCAGTGAAACAATGCATAGCCTTATAGATAATGCCTTTGTCAAAAGAGAAAATGACAATTATCGTTTCTATCATTCGACTTATGCAGAAAAAGTAATAACAGATTATGTCGAACCTGATCTGAATGAAGATATGCGAAATCTGATAAAATTTATGATGAAGTTCAAAGACCCATATCATTTGGTTAGCCTTTCAAATTATCTTACTAATCATGACTATGATGAAAATATTATCCAAATTTGCGATCTTGCGATAGAGATAAAACCTGATTATGCCAAGGCATATAGCCTAAGAGGCCTTCAAAAATGCAAAAATGATAATTTCAGAGAAGCCATAGATGATTTCGATAAATCGATTAGCCTAAAACCCAATAGCGCAGATTTTCTGAACAATCGTGGCGTAGCAAAAAGCTATTTGGGAGACTTCGAAGCAGCATTAGATGACTACAATAAAGCACTTGATTTAAAAAGTGACAATTCAGAGACCTATTACAATCGAGGCACAGTGTTCTACAATCTTGGCCTGTCCGAAAATGCTCTTAATGACTACGATAAAACTCTCGAGCTTTCTCCTGAATACGCTCCTGCCTATAATAATAGAGGAATTCTCAAGACCTATGAATTTGGCGATTACGAAGGTGCCTTAAAAGATTATGAAAGCGCAATCGAACTCGATGGTCAATACGAACATGCCTTATATAATCGAGGTAATCTTCATCTTTACTATCTACAAAGCTATGAAAAGGCAATAGCCGACTATGATAGAGCAATCGCGATCAAGCCAGATTTTGCGGAGGCATGGTATAATCGAGGTTTGGCTTATATTTATAGAAAAGATATAGACAATGCCCTGAATTCATTTGCCCATGTCGTAAATTTAAGCGATTGGGGGAAAAACACCCTTGCCGATGATGAAGACCTGATAATATGGCTTGAAAAGCATCCAAAAATAAAAAGTGAATTTACAGCAAAAATCAATCATTTGATTAGGCCTTACAGCATAAATGGCCTAAATTTGGCCAAAACGGTAAAAAAATCAGCATAATAAGCATTTTTTTTATATTTTCTTCAAATTTTATATACAAAAGCTTGCTTTTCTCATGAAAGTTTATACATTAGGCTTGACATAAATTGACCTAATGGTTTTTTTTATAGTTTAGATAATTAAATTGGGAGTAACTATGAAAACGATACCAGCAAAAAAAGAAGAATTGAACCCAAAGTGGTACATCGTAGATGCTAAGGATGAGATTTTAGGACGTCTTGCAAGTAAGATAGCTATGGTAATTCGTGGCAAACACAAGGCCAACTATACCCCTCATCTTCCAACGGGAGATTGTGTTATTGTTCTCAATAGCGACAAAGTTCGTTTGACAGGCAATAAGGAATTTCAGAAGCATTATGAACGCTATAGCGGTTACCGCGGCGGACTCAAGATTCTAAATTACAAGCAGATGATGAACCGTGACCCCGGTTTTGTCATCCGCCATGCAGTGAAAGGAATGCTGCCAAAGAATCGTCTTGGCAGAGTTCTAAACAAAAGATTACATGTTTATGCGGGCACCGATCATCCGCATCAAGCACAAAACCCTGAACCCCTCGATATCTGATAAATCAGGAGGATTGTATTGGAAACTGGAATTTACGCAACAGGACGTCGTAAGGAAGCAGTAGCCAGAATTTGGTTGTATCCGGAAACTAAAGGCGAAAAGTCTGTCAATGGAAAAGGCCTTCTCGAGCATTATTGCCGTGAAGTACTTTTGATGGATGTTATGCAGCCGCTTGAGATTCTCAAATTAGAGGATACAGTTGGATTTAAGGCAACAGTGAAAGGTGGAGGACTATCAGGACAGGCAGGAGCACTCAGATTAGCGATTGCCCGAGCACTCTGTAAAGTCGATCCTGAATACAGGACACCTCTGAAAAAAGCTGGCTTTCTTACAAGAGACTCAAGAAAAGTCGAAAGAAAGAAATACGGCCTACACAAAGCAAGGAAAAGCCCACAGTACTCAAAGAGATAATAAAAAGCACATTCACACAGGTCGGGTGGGTCCTGAATATATTTCAGGTGAACTGACTGAAATGTGGATGGAAGAACTAAAACCCAAAGGATTAAAACATGATGAAGACTACTATCAAGGACCTGCTTGAAGCAGGTTGTCATTTTGGCCACAAAACATCTCGCTGGCATCCCAGGTTCAAACCATATATTTTTGGACCTCAGAATGGCATCTATATTATCGACCTGAAAAAATCATTAGATGAGCTGGACAAGGCTTACAATTTTGTTAAAAAGGTCGCATCTCGCGGCGGAAAAGCAATGTTTGTCGGTACCAAAAAACAGGTCAAAACCATCGTTAAAAGACAAGCCCAAAGATGTGATGCATATTATGTTACAGAAAGATGGCTGGGCGGAATGCTTACCAATTTCAATACTATTCGTTCGAGTATTCAAAAACTCAAAGAATACGAAAGAATGGAACAAGATGGCACTTATGATTTGCTAACCAAAAAAGAAGTACTTATACGCCAAAAGCATAAAAAGAAGCTGGATAATGTCCTCTCTGGTATCAGAGAAATGACTTCGCCTCCAGAGGTTATGTTTGTTGTCGATGCTAGTGCAGAGGATATTGCTGTTAAAGAAGCAAAAAAGTTGAAGATTCCAGTAGTGGCTATGGTAGATACAGATACCGACCCCAGCAATATAGAGTTTCCTATCCCTACAAATGATGATGCAATGAAATCAGTCAGCCTTATAACAAAGGTAATCGCAGATGCCGTTATCGAAGGCCGTGGTGGGGAACAATATCTTCAAGCATTTGAAGAAGAAGAGCAAAAGCAGAAAGCAGATACAGACAAAAAAGACACTGATACCAAAGAATCAAGCTCTTCTAAAGAAGATAAAAAAGACAAATAAAGAATCATAATAGATAAACATTAAATTTTAGGAGTCATAAATGAGCATTTCGGCAAAAGATGTTCAAAAACTTAGAAAAATGACCGATGCTGGTTTTATGGATTGCAAAAAAGCTCTTGCTAAAACCGATGGTGATATCGATAAGGCAGTTGATGAGCTTCGTAAAGCCGGTATTGCCAAGGCAAATAAAAAACTCGGTAGAGATGCCGGCGAAGGCCGCATTTTCTCATATATCCATACAAATCAAAAAATTGGTGTTATGGTCGAGCTATTTTGTGAAACTGATTTTGTTGCGAAAACACCAGACTTTCAACAACTTGGCAATGATATCGCGATGCATATAGCAGCTGCAAATCCGATTGCTGTCAAAAGAGAAGATGTAGATGAAGATACGATAGCAAAAGAAAGAGAAATCTTTATGGACCAGGCAAAAAAGATGGGAAAGCCTGAAAAGGTACTGGACAGAATCGTCGATGGCAAAATCGATAAATTCTTCAAGGAGCGCATCTTAATGGAACAGGAATTCATTAAAGACCCTGATTCCACCATAGAAGAGATGATAAAGCAGTTTATTGGCAAAGTTGGTGAGAATATCCAGGTTGGCAATTTCTACAGAAGCGATCTTACAGACTAATATAAAAAACCGGGTTTTTTAACCCGGTTTTTTTTTAATCTATGGAAAATATGAAAAAAAAGTTTCCCTATAAAAGAATATTATTGAAACTCTCTGGAGAGAGTTTTCAGGGAAAAGGCAAATATGGGATATCTCGCCAAAGACTTATCGAGATATCAAAAGAGCTTCGCGATATACATGAATTGGGTATCGAAGTTGCACTGGTAGTCGGTGGCGGCAATATATTTAGAGGCCAGGCGGGATTGCTTTCTGGCTTTAGCCGGGTAAATGGTGATACAATCGGAATGCTGGCGACTATAATCAATTCCCTGGCTCTGGCTTCGACTCTCGAAGAAGTTGGCTTGAATCCAAAAATACTACTGGCAATATCTATGCAGCAGATTGCTGATACCTATGCTCCCAAGCGTGCAATAAAGAGTCTTGAAAAAGGCCGAATTGTAATTCTCGGTGGTGGAAGCGGTAATGCCTTTTTCACAACCGATACCGCAGCAGCTTTGAGAGCGCTTCAAATTAAAGCAGATGTACTCATAAAAGGCACCAGAGTTAATGGAGTCTATTCTGATGATCCAGAAAAAAATACCGAAGCTGAATTTTTCGATGAAATGTCATATCAAGATGTTCTCGATCGTAAAATCGAGGTTATGGATTCAACCAGTTTTACACTTTGCGAAGAAAACAATATGCCAATCGTTGTCTTTAATTTCGAAAAGAAAGATAATCTAAAAAAACTTCTATCCGGTCAATCGACTGGAACTCTAATTCATAACTGATGAGGTGATGATATGGAAAATGTAATCAAAGACTTGATGAATAGTGCCAAAAAGAAAATGGATAAAACCTATGGTGTTGTCCAGAGTGAATTCTCAAAGCTTAGGACCGGCAAAGCATCACCGGCTCTATTGGAAGACCTGCCAGTCGAAGTTTATGGCCAGGCAATGCCGATTAAACAACTGGCCTCTATCACTGTTCCCGATGCCAGGATGATCGTCGTTCAACCATGGGACAAAGGCACAATGGAACCTATCGAAAAGGCCATTCAGAAATCGGACCTTGGACTCAATCCACAGAATGATGGTAATATAATAAGAGTCCATATTCCTCCTCTATCCGAAGAAAGGCGTCAGGAGCTTGTCAAAGTCGCACATAGAATTGCAGAAGAAGGCAAGGTTGCAATCAGGAGCATCAGAAGAGATACCATCGATACTCTAAAACAAAAAGAAAAAGAAAAAGATATATCCGAAGATTTCAGATATAAGGGTGAAAAAGATATCCAGAAGATTACGGATGAAGAAACCGATAAAATCGATAAGGCTTTAGAAGAAAAAGAGCAGGAGATCCTGAAGATCTGAAAACGCTTCCCCAAAAAAACTCAACAGTCTTTATTGTTGTTGTAGTATTGTTTATATTAACTACTTTACTTTTTTATCTTAATGACTATTTAAGAGTATTTAATAGAATAATTATCACCCTAGCTTTGATTTTAGTAATGATAGGCTATGTCTTGTCTTTATTTTTGCTTTTTAATGGTATTAAAATCAAGGATGATTTTTCAAGCGTATGGGGAGCATTTTTGATTTTGCTGCTTGTTTTTCTTCCTTTGGTATTCAAATCCGCGATAGAGAGTACATTCAATAAGCAAACAATCGAATCAACAGTTTTTCCACCACCGGAGAATAGACGTCTCGATGACAGTTTCCTCGCCTTTGTAATTCTTAGACAAATACACGAGAAAGCAAAAAACTACTATCAAACCGATAATGTCCTTCTTACGCCTCATCAGATTCTAAAAACCGAAAATATCAATCTGGACATGGACTCTGTTATGTATAAATATAAATTTCGCCAATTTTTGCAGAATGATAGTTTGCATACGCTTATTTTATTTGGCCCAGAAAAATGTGATACCCTAAAACTTGTAAATACTTTATCGAAGTAGATGAAAAAGACTGATATCTATAATAAGATTAGCCTCAAAGTACTCAAAGCTTTGCTGCTTCTAATTGCAATCTGTTTTCTTTTATCAATGCTTTTTGTTATCGCATCTCGTATCGGCTATATATTCGAGCTTGAATGGATGGAAGGCACGACATATGAGACAGTACATCGGCTGATGAATTCAGAAAAAATCTATATCAAGCCATCTCTTGAATTTATACCAAACATTTATACGCCGGTTTATTTCTATTTGTCAGCGCTTCTATCACAAATATTCGGGCTAAATATTCTACTGCTCCGTTTTATTTCTGTCATTTCATCAATTTTCCTTTTTGGGCTGGTTTATCGTTTTGTAAAAAAGCGCACAGGCGGATACTTCTACCCCTTCCTCAGTGCTGGATTACTTGCTGCTACTTTCAAGATAGTCAGCGCATGGTATGATTTGGCGAGAGTGGACAATCTTTTTGTAATGCTTATGTTTCTGGCAATTTATATTCTTTATGATAAACCAGATAAAAAACGAGCAATCATTTCGGGTCTTGTATTTTTTCTAGCATTCTATACCAAACAAACTTCACTGCTGGCATTTTTGGGGTTTTTTGTACTTCTTCTGTGGGTTAAACCCAAAACAGGCATCTATTTCGGATTGGCATTTGCTATACCTTCGATTGTTTCTTTTATTGCTTTGAATAATATTACCGATGGTTGGTTCTATTATTATTGCTTTGATTTGCCATCACAGCATGAACTGTTAAAAAACATGCTTTACCACTTTTGGATATATGATATCATCTATCAATTCAGCGTACCATTTTTTATAGCCAGTTTATATGTTTTGATTAGGCTTTTTCAGAATTTTCGAAAGTATGAATCTGAAAATGTTTTTATCTTCAATAAATTTATAATCAAGTTTCGCAGGATTAAATATTCGAGTTTATTTGATTTGGTCTTTTTATCTACAATGCTTTTAATCTCGTGGTCAATGCGGCTTCATCAGGGTGGACATATAAATGCCTTGATACCAGCTTACGCAGTCATCAGTATTTATTTTGCAATTGGGCTTTCTAAAGTTTTCAATAAAACAAGTTTTTCCAAAAGCTTTAGCATTATTTTGGCTTTTGCTATTATCATCCAGTTCATTCACTTATTTTATTTCCCTGGCAGATATATCCCCGATGAGGATGATTATACATATGGTTATAAATTCATTCGTGAGGTTGCATCGGAACCGGGTAAAGTTTATATTTTCTTTCATTCTTATATTTCTCGCCTTGCAGGTAAGGAATCCTATCTTCCTCAGACAGCCATATGGGATATTTCAAGAGGCCAAAAGAATGATGTCTATGATTATACAATGGATTTGTTCAATAATGCAATAGAGAAGAAATATTTCGATGCAATAATAATCGACTATTTCGCATATCCAAAAGAGATGGAGCAAAATTACAAATTGATGCTCCAGAATTACAATATTAAAAAGACTATCATGCAAAAACCGAATACATTCCACACCAAAAGCGGTCTTATAACTGCTCCTGTTATCCTACTTGAACCGAGAATTGAAAATAGATAAAATAGCAATATCTTCTTCACAGCTTAACTAAATCGTTTTTATTGTAGAATCGTAGCTTCCTCTTGTATTGATTTAGTATATAATATAAAAAAGACTGCCAAGGAAGTCAGCAAAAAATCTTCCAAGCATATAATTCTATAGCAATAAGCAAAAAAATCAACAGTGGTTCAAACATGAAATTTAGATAAAATCATGTTTGAAAAAATTACCCCCTTGTGCGATGGGGAAGATAAACTTGCTCGGTTTTAATTGATATATACAAAGGGCGAGATACCTCACCCTTTGTATAAATTATGAAAATTTCGATTTATTCTATATCGACCTTTACCGGAAGCAGATATAATGGTTCGGCTTTTTGATAAGGAAAAACCGGTAGCTCAAGTTTCTGTCCAAGAATTTCAGGTGTTTTTTGCACTCTTGCAGAAATGCCATTGAAAAGTACTCTGCCAAAGCCATCCGGGTTTATCATTTTCACGGTGAAGTCTTTTAGGTTTGCTTCTTTGGCCGCATAATTTATCGCATCGGTTAATGAACCAAGAGAATCGACAAGGCCCTTTTCCTGAGCATCTTTACCGACCCATACTCTCCCCTGAGCAATCTCTTCTACATCGGATATCTGCATATTTCGTCCTTCAGCAACTCGCGATTTGAATGTCATATATGTCTGATCCATCATATCCTGTAGTTTTTCGCGCTGTTTGGCCGAGAAAGTATCTGCAAGGGCATACATTGTGGCATTTTCGCCCCTTTTAATGGTTACGGTATTAATTCCAAGCTTATCTAGCAGTCCGTTTATTGAAGGCTTCATAGCAATTACGCCTATCGAACCCGTTATAGTGGTTGGATCAGCAAAAATATATTCCCCAGCAGCAGCGATATAATAACCTCCCGATGCTGCAACCGACCCCATCGAGACTATGAGAGGTATATCATCTTCTTTTATATCCTGAAGATAATGATACATCTCTTCAGAAGCTTGTGCACTTCCACCCGGTGATTCGACTCTCAAGACCACGGCTTTGGTAGTTGGATTCGCCAGAGCATTTTTGACAGCCCTTTTGATATCATTTGAGCCAACAGTTGTCGAAGTAAAAAGCCCTCTTCCACCGCCATTGCCGGAAACAATGCCGCCTTCAGCCTGAATGACTGCTACTCTTCCCTCCGGGCCCAGATTTTCATTTCTTGGTTTATACATCTCGAGTGCAAAGCGGTTAATCTTACTCCCCTCTACATATTTATCAACTTCATCTTTGAAGATTATCGTATCTATCAGGCCTAATTCCGCTGCATCCTCAGATGTATATGGGCCACTATCGACAATCTCTTGAGCCTCTTCTTTATTGCCGATTCTTTCAGCAATTTTCTCTATAAAATCATTATGAAGCCCATCGAATAGTGCATCATATTCTTCTCTGACTGGCCCAGACATCGTTGTATCAGAAAAAATGCCTGTGTCTTTGTATTTACCGGATTTGACGACTTCCATTTTAGCACCGATTTTATCTAAAGCTCCACCAAAGAACATGATATTCGTGCCAAGGCCCATTATTCCTATATTTCCGGTTGGTGCCATCATAATCTGATCGGCCGAGCTGGTAATATAATATCCGATATTGCTCAAATTATGGGCATAGATATATGTTTCGAGTCCAGACTCAACTATTGCATTTCGAAGCTCTGTGGCCTGAGCCATATTCAGTGATGGATTATTCCAATAAATTAAGAGCTTCTCGATTTCATCGGAATCGGATGCATATTGAATATCTTCGATAATGTCGATTAATGGCCTACCTTTGGCAATGCCTAAAAAGTCGAATTTCTGCCTTTCTGTGATTTCGCCACCGATGTCTAATTTGAAGATTTGCTTTGGGCCACCAGGAAAAAGAGATCTGAACCTGCGAGTAGATGAATGCATGAATGCTCGGTATTGTTCAAAATCTTCATTATCATTGCCTGTTGGAGCTTCTGCGCCGATACCAAGATTTGGCATATCGACTCTCGCACCGATTTGGAAATCTTCAGTATCTATATTATAGCTGCCATACGCCCTAATACCTTTGACCAGATGCAATTCTGCGCCAGCAAGGTATTCTAATTGATCAGCATCATCTATATTATTAGCAAATCGAAGCTCGCCAAATGCTGTAATACGCCAGTTTTGTGGGCGAAGAGCAATACCAAAGCTATTGAATGACCGGCTGTCATCGATATCATTGTGATAGGAATATCCAAATGAAGCAATATTCATAAGATGATACATAACACCAATATCCCACTTCTTATATGTCTTATCATCGATGATATTCCAATTATATAAATAGCCGATGTGGAAATTTTCACCGCCTGCGCCAAGGCCGAGATACCAGTCTTTATTATCGAATGAATTACTATATCCGAAGCCAAGGCCATTTAAGTTCATAAATAACCCATGATCATCTTTTACATTATAATCTGTTCCATTTCCACCCCATAGAAAGAATTCACCTTCATTCTGCCATCCAAGATAGGAAGGATTATCTAACATTCCAGATGGATTATTTTGATAAGCTGTCCAGGAAAAAGCTGAAATTGCCATAAGGGCAATCATTGGTAGGAGAAACCGTTTCACATTAACCTCCAATTGGTTATCTATTGATCTTATCACTTTGAATTTTCATAGTTTGAAATTTTTGCTTATTCGTCACACTATCTTTTCAATGTCTTCACTGCTATATGACATTGGCTGAGCACAAAAAGTTTCAAATTAATGAAAAAATCGGAAAAGTGATAGCATTAAACAAATATATGGACTTAGCTCGAGTACTTTTACGATGTCTTTTTATCTAATATGGCATCGACAAGTGCATCGATAACCTGTTCAATTCCTTGAGATGCACGGTATATACTTGTAGAAGGTATAATCCCGTGGGATGAAAAAATCTTGTTTTCTTCATCAATGACTACATTATCGGCAGTGGTATTTATAATCATAGCACCAATATTTTCCAAAACATCCTGCACTTGTGGGTCTCCGCCGCATGTTAGTATCGGTTTTGCGATTTTTTTTAGTCCAAAAACTATTGGAATGGCGCCATATCCAAGCGAACCAATTGGCCTGTTTCGAAGTTTGAGTGCACGGATAAGCTCGGTAAATTCTGGATTTCCCTGTGCATTCTCTTTTTTATCGGTATAATTCGAAAGGACAGTCATAGCGCCGCGACCACCGAGAACGATAGCCCCATCGAGATCTTTTGGTGATAATTCTTCAAAGGTAAAGACCTT
>JBKHBT010000129.1:0-7761 GCA_046542255.1 Candidatus Zixiibacteriota bacterium
CCGCATTGTCATACTTTTCAGGCTAAAACATCAGTAAAGCCTTTTGAGTATATATTATGTATTATATATATATGGCTTTAAAAGAGACTAAGACAAACGAATAAGCCGGAAACTGGCTGCGAACCAGGCTGATGGGTTTCGTTTCACCTTTGACATCCTGCCTTAATAGAGAAAATATAGATTGATGTCAATTCAATCGCGCTAAGGTTTAAGGAGTGATAAAAAAAAGCGAGACACCTAAAGCATCTCGCTCTCAAGAAATTCTATCTATAGAAAATCTAATTATTTAGCAACAGCATCTTTGAGATTTCTGCCTGCGCGGAACTTCGGTACCTTTGTGGCTGGAATCTCGATTGGCTCGCCAGTCTGTGGATTGCGGCCGGTTCTTGCTGCACGGTCCGCAACGTAGAATGTGCCAAAGCCTATAAAGCTGACTTTGTCTTCCTTTTTCATTGCATCTGTAACATTGTCGAGCAAGCTCTTGATTGTGCGATCGACCTGTGCCTTTGACTGGCCAGTATCTTCTGCAATTGCTGTTACGAGTTCTTTCTTTGTCATGCTAACCTCCTTTAACTGTGTGGCTTTGAAAACAACTTAATGCCGAATTTTTTTTTGTCAAGTCTTTTTCGAACAAAAATCAAAAAAAATGCTTAAATGACGGGATTTGAGCGATAATTCTTGATATTTATTATACATTATGAATAATATAACTATCTCACGCCACCTCTGGAACCCTCGATTTTGATATCGGGAAGCTCTTTTATGGCAATTTTGAAATAATAACCTTTTCTCGCTCCTGATGGAATCCATTTTATTATGCCTTCCCAGCAATGCATATCACGCGTGATATAGAATGATTCTGAAATACGCTTTGTATCGTTAATATCATAATAGATGTCATAGTTGATATGCCATTTTTTGGTAATATCGGTTTTGATGGAAGCTTTTAGCCATTGCGAAGGCTCTACTGCTCCCGTGGTAAAAGATTTCGATAGATAATGATTAACAGAAATCCTCCAATTCTTGGACATATCATCGATTTTGAAATCGCCATCCAGGCGCATAGTGGTCTGGAACCTGGCATTTTTTAACCATAAGCCATCGATCTCATTGCTGCCTTCTCGATATAGAGAATGAGTAGCAGAAAGGCTCATGTCCAAAAAATTCGATGGTTTTGCTGACATCGTCGAAGTAATATCGGCAAATTTCCGCTGCTCACCGGTGGCCTTGAAATCATAGCTTGTATTTGATGATAATGTAAAAAGCCTGATCTTCTTCATCTCATCATCTTTTTTATAGCGCAATGAAAAATTATTATTTGCGCTTATGCGAAGATCCATTCTTTCCTGCGAGCTGCCGGCCGACCCCATCAAAGATGGATATTTGTCCAGGTTTTCAAATTTTGGCGACCAGGAATAGTTGAATTTCGGGCTAAATACATGTTTCAGCTCGCGCAAAGCACCTATCCTAAATGGAATAGTGCCATAAAGATTGGTGCTCAATCCCGCGCCAGCATCATATGTAAACCTGACTGGATATTTTTCGCCATAATTGTCCTCATCGAATGCTGTAAGCCGAGCCGATGTCTGCGGCGTGAAAGTAAAATAAGGCTGAACAGGCATATTCACAGATAAGCCAAGTCTATTATCGATGCCCTGATTATATACATCCTCGACATCATCGCCTTTTCTTCGATAGTTCTTATAGCTGCCATTATAGCTGTATTTAACATTTTCCAGCCATGTGTCTTCTTTGCCCAGAGAAGTTGTATATTTAGTCCATTTCAACTGTGGAAGATATTCGGTAATACGTCCGGTCTCAAGGTTTTCATTGCGGTTAAGGGATCCATTTACCGACATTCCAAGAATCCTGGTCGTGATATTTATAGATGAATGCAAATCGCGGTCCATCGATTCTTCCGGGGTCAAATATTGCTCTTCGAGAAATTCTTTGCTGCTTACGAAGCTTCCCGAAGCAGTAATTCTTGTCTCTTCATTGATAGTCTGCCGATGGCTGAACCTTAAGTCCCATCTTTGCGAAGTGGCAGTCTCATCCCATCCCGATTCCCGCTCGAAGGCATAATTTCCGCCGATACTACCTGATAATTTATACCTGAGTGCATAGCGAAGTTTATTGCGCAGTTTAAGGCCATAGTCTTCATCGAAATCGAATGCGGTCGTCCAGTCCATATAGTCATTCGGCGCCCAATAATAGCCTACATTGCGGATAAATCTTCGCCCTTCATGGAATTGTCCGATCTCGGCCGACAATAGGCCCGACCTTCGCCCGGTTTTCGTAGGAAATACAAAAAATGGCAGATAGAAAACCGGAAGCTCTCTTATGTAAAGCAGGACATGTTTCGCAAATGCCTTATCTTTGGGTATTAGCTTGATTTGTGGTGAGTAAAAATGATAATCGATCGAATCTATTTCATGGTCACATGTGGTGAATTTTCCGCCTTTGGCATATAATGTATCTCCGGCAGCCTTCTGCAATTTATCGCCCCAGAAGAATCCCGGCGACACCTGCGACCATCCATGAATAACCCTTCCACGCTCGGTTTCGATATTGTATAACATCTTATCGCCGCGCAGGCTACTTCCGGCCTGATTAAGTATCGGCCGCTGGACAAGGCTATCGGTATCATCGAAGGCATTGGCTGTTAATAACCTTCCATCGACATCATATGTAACATAATATGACTGAAGAGACATATCGTCATAGGACATATCCGCGCTTCCTGCAAGCCGGACAATATTTTGCGATATTGAAAATTCGCCCGCCTCGGCTTTAAAATTCAAAGTATCGCTGGAAACAATCTGCTTCCTGGCCTTATCGATGCCTCTTAGCGGGGGGGGGTCTTCTCGAGTAGCGGTTACTTTTATTGTATCGAGAGTCTCCACTGAATCTTCTGCCACAGAGTCGCTATCGGATTTGACAAATTTGCTTTTTGTCTTGATATATTCGCCATCCAAACCGCCCAGCACACGCACCGAATCCATCTGCTGCTCAACAAACCAGACGACAACCGAATCGCCGAGTATGTTCAAATTTTCTTCATAGGTCGTATCTTCAGGTATAGGATAATATTCAACATCTACCTGCCTTGTTAGGTATGCCCTTTCTATCTGGCCATCTTCTATGATAAATGTCATATTATCGGCCTCGAATGTGCTGGTTTTCTTATCGGGATGTTCGAGGTCCTTGAAGTTGCCTTTTGCATCGCCGGTTACGCGCATATTCTCCAATTTGTTATCTTTGATGCTAATTATTATCTCATCGCCTTCCAATCTGCTGGTAGGGTCAGAAAGAATCGGCCGGCCGGTAAGATAGATCAAATTATCTTTCCTGTCCAAAAGGCCGGAGTCTGCATGAGCGATCTGGTCGCCCTGGATTACTTTGACATTCTTGTATGCATATAGAACATCCAGCTCGAAATCATATGCCAAACTGTCGCATTCAATATTCATTGGAGGCTCATCTGCCTTAAGGTCTTCGATAGTGCATTTGACATTGCCGGTTGCGACTCCCAATGGAATCTTCCTGAAATACTGCAGTTTCTTAGCATCTACATCCAGCTTTGAAGAATCTGATGTATCGATTCTTGTGAGATGTGGCTCGCCAGTCATCACAAGCTGGCTATCAGCATTGTAGTATTCGCCAAAAAGCCCGGTTACCACAAGATTGGAATCTACTGTAATGAATTTGACATCGCCGGTCGCACTGGCATAGCCTTCCTGACGAGAATAAAAAAGAGTCTTGGACAGGAGTGAAAAATCATCATCGAGCAGATACACATCGCCCCAGAAATTGACCTTATCATTATTTCTATTCCATTTTGCGCTATTGCTTTTTAGGTCGCGATTGCCTTCACGAAGATATACGCCGCCAGATAGCCGAAGTTCGCCTTCGCCCGATAATGTCGATTCCAGCCTTCCTGCATGTATAAGCTCGATGCGTGCGGCAAAAGCAAAGGAAATTAGAAATATTATGCTCAAAACACGTTTCATACAGGTAAATAAATGGAAAGAGTGCTCTTAGGCAAGAATATTGTAGCAGAATGTAATCTTTTATCCATCAAAATGGAAAACCCTCTGAATTCTGCCATTTTCTCCCGGCGGTTTATCGACAATTGCCAGATTATCCACATCGAATTGCCAGTGAAGGTCTTTCAGAATTAAAGACTCGACCATATCGCCTATGCTTAAAGTATTGGTATCACGGAAAGCCAGCGTAATATGAGGAATCCAATTATCCGGGTCATAATTCGATAGATTGAGAGTAATATTCTCATTCCTTGCGATTTTCGCCATTTGATTCCATATTTCGGCATGAATGTCGAGAATTCTTTCGGTTTTTACTATTGGAATAAATAATACAGGATTTGCACCAGTAAAAACACCCAGCCCGGACGTGCGCACCTGGATCTGTTTATGAGAGGCGGTGAGTTCATCCAGTGCTTTGCATACCAGAGCATAATCGTATTCGCCAGCAAGATGCCATGAAAAATGTGGATAAGGGTCTTCCATAATCTTTTTTACTCCAAATTCATCTCGAAGCATATGCCAGATCGCTTTGACTCGTTCCAAATATGTTTCCGGCAATACGGACACTATCGCATGCAATTTCTCTCCTATTCCACTTTGATGGTAACTCGCCTATTGCGGTAAGCCTCATTTCCGGCGAATTTTGCCTTTTCGGAAGAATACCCGATAGTTCTCATCCTGGCCTTGTCGATTCCTTTCGAAACAAGGTAATCATAGACAGCCTGTGCTCTCGCCTCCGAAAGCACCTGATTATTCGGATATTCTTCGGTATCGATTGGCGTTCTATCGGTATGTCCTTCTATGATGACATAAATATCACCGAATTTTGTAAGGATTCGAAACGTTTCGTCCAGGTTTTGATAGCTATCCTGGTCGATGTTGGCCTTTGCTATTTCGAAATATATCTCGCCGATGATTTCATCGCTTTTTGGTGGCTCTTCTTTGTCTTCTGGCTCGGGTTCTGGAATTGGTTCGGGTTCTGGCTGCGGTTTGGGTTCAGCATTTTCAATAGTATCGATAGACACAATTGGGTCTATCGGCTGAGGCTTTTCTGGCGGATGATATGTGAATGTTACACCGATCCTATGGCTTTGGTCCAGCTCACCGGATAGGAAAGCATAGTCGATTTCAAAATCGAAAAATTTTAATCCTGCGCCAGCAGACCAGTCTCCTCTTCGAAAGCCGCCACGAACCTTGAATATATCGAAAAAGTCGGCTTCCACACCCAGATGCGGCTCGATACTCAAAGGCCCAGGCTGGATAAATCCCTGCGCATTCTCGAATTTTGTCTCCAGCGACATCAGAAATTTCATGTCGCTTTTTTTCATTGGCAATGGATATCTATAATGTCCGGCAAGGTCGAGAGTTGGCAATTTCGTTTCGGTGAAATCGGTGGACCATTTGACTCTTGTCCCAATCGCATCGCGAAGGGCTGCGCCTAATCTTATTCTATCATTTAAGCAATACTGTGCGCCCAAATCTATTCCCCAGCCATTGCTTGTATAGCCACCGATATTGTGATGAAGATATTTGATGTTGATTCCGGCATCGAGTTTTTCATTTATGGGATAGGCAGTCCCCAGAAGCACCAGATAGTCGCCTTCTGTTTCATAATCTACCATATCGGCACGAACCGGCTCGCCGGGGTCTTTTATTCCATTGTTCTCGGTGCCATCCGGGTCATTTGTGCCGGGTATGCCATCGGTGCCCCAATCATAGAAACCGTCATCGCGAGTAAATGGTATATCATCGGTTGCGAAGCGGGCAAGCGCAATGGCCGGACGGAATTCCTTGACTGGATAAGAAAAAACTCCAGCATCGATATTGAAAAGATTGTCATAGAGCATAGAATGCATCAGATAGCCCTGAATCTCTGGCTTTATGCCAGCAGGATTGTAGAACTGCGACTGCACGCCACCATCGACAGATGAAAATGCTCCGCCAAGCCCACTCGAACGGGCAGATATTCCAATCTCTGTGAATTCTGCAACATATTTGCCAGCAAAACATATAGCAGCAAATAATAAAATCATCCCTAAAAGATAAACATATCTACCCATAATCCACCCCTTTTTAAGACTGTATTGTAATTATTCTACGAATCCCCTATCACGCTCGTATAGATTTGTATAAGCACGAATCATGCTGGGGATTTTATCCATCGGAACGCGAATCTGCTCCATTGTATCTCTCTCTCTTATCGTGACGGAATTATCTTCCAGGGTATCGCTGTCGATTGTAATGCAGAATGGAGTACCGGCTTCATCGGCGCGCCTGTATCTTCGGCCTATCGAACCGCCTTCATCGTAGAATATATTGAATTCTTTGCGAAGGTCTGTGGCGAGTTTTTTGCCGATATCGTCCATGCCATCGCGCTTGACAAGCGGAAATACGCCAGCCTTGATAGCTGCGATTCTCGGATGAAGTTTCAGCACGGTTCTGGTCTTGCCTTTGGCATCCTGTTCCTGTGTATATGCATCGGACAGGAGCGCAAGTAGTGTTCTATCTACGCCGCCGGATGTTTCGATAATATATGGAATATAATGTTCATCGCGCTTCTGGTCGAAATATTCAAGTTTCTTATTGGAATATTCCTGATGCTTGGAGAGGTCGTATTTGCCACGATCGTGGATTCCTTCCAATTCGGATTGGCCAAATGGAAAATCGAATTCCAGATCGACTGCTCTTCTTGCATAGTGTGCGAGTTTGTTTTCGGGATGCTCTAAACGATGTAATTTATCGGCAGTCAGGCCGATAACTTCGGTGTGCCATTTATAACGATTATCGAGCCAATATTCAAACCATTTTTCTGTTTCATCGGGATGAACAAAGAACTGCATCTCCATCTGCTCGAATTCCCTTGTTCGGAATATGAAATTCCCTGGCGTGATTTCATTTCTGAATGCTTTGCCGATTTGGCCGATTCCAAATGGCAGCTTCTGCCTTGCCGGCACACGGACATTTTCATAATTGATATATATGCCCTGAGCTGTTTCCGGGCGCAGGTAGATCACATTTCCGGATTCTTCGACCGGGCCCATATGAGTCTTGAACATCAGATTGAACATTCTGGGTTCGGTAAGCTCGCCGCCGCAGTCGGGGCATTTGTCTTTCTTGAGATTGTCTTCACGGAAGCGATGATGGCAGCTTTTGCATTCCACCATAGGGTCGGTAAAACTCTCGACATGGCCGGATGCAACCCAGACCTTTGGATGCATCAGAATTGCGGCATCGAGTCCCTCGACATCATCGCGCATCTGGACCATATGTTTCCACCAGAGGCCCTTAAGATTACGTTTCATCTCGACACCTAGTGGCCCCATATCCCAGCAGGCATTTATGCCGCCATAGATTTCTGATGATTGGAAAATAATTCCACGCCTTTTTGCAAGGGCGGTTAGTTCATTCATTACTTTATTCTTCTTTGCCATATTTTCCCTTCTAAATGGTTTTTAATTACTTTTTCTCAAAAATATAACAAAAACAATCGATTAGCAAAGAATTTGTAAAGATATATTATCCAAAGACAATATTCTTATTTGATTAGTAGTGTCCCGAAGAAAAAATCGGAATCGATGCAGTTTATAATTTATAAGATTATCGCCAAATTGTAAGTTATTCGTTTTGCGAAAAAAAACTCTGCCAGCTTCGCTGAACACCCAGATTCAGTGTTAAATTTATGTAAAGTAAACAATCTCTACTTTTATCCTCGTTG
>JBKHBT010000003.1:0-82621 GCA_046542255.1 Candidatus Zixiibacteriota bacterium
GTTAGTATTGTGTTCTATGGATATATTTTATATGTGGCTTTAGAAGAGAAGAACAGAATGAATATCATTGCCTGATATCTATTCTGTCGATGTCTTTGATGCATTGAAGTATATATAATATATTTGAAATTACTGTTGACAAATTAACGTGTTTCTTCTTTATTATTGGACAGATAGGGAAACCACAGGCAAAGGGGATCAAGTGACAAAAGCAGATTTGGTAGAAATAGTAGCAGAAAGAACCGGTTTCACAAAAACAGAAACCGCAGTTATAATTGAGAGCTTCCTTAATTCCGTTAAAGATGTTATGTCGGATGGAAATACAATTGAAATTCGTCGTTTCGGCTCTTTCAAACTTAAAGAAAGAAAGCCACGCGTTGCCAGAAATCCAAAGACAGGAAAACCTGTCGATGTGGCAAAGCGCGTCGTACCAGTTTTTAAACCTTCAAAAATCTTCAAAGACCTTATTGCGAAAAATGTCAAAGAACTCTAAGAAGAAAGTCGCCGTTTATCATTTAGCATTAATCGTCTTATTGATCGCTATTTTTTCTTTTAGTATTGTCCATGGTATCGGCCTTATGGACATACAAGAAATAATCAGCAATGGTTCAATATTGTGCCTGGCCTGTATTGGCATAGGCTAAATCACATGCAAATGGAGCTTACATGAAATTGGGAATCTGGAGAAGGATTGCTCAAATCCTGGGTTTAATATTACCGAATAGCTATTTTCAGGTATTTCTAAAAGATGGAAGTATTTACCAGGGGAAAGCCAAAGGTATCGTACCGCCTATTCTCAATTGCTATGCTACACCGACAGCATATACTTCATGTCCGGTCGGCAGCATTCAGCATTTTATGAAGATTCATGCTTTTCCGGCATTTTTAGTTGGCATTTTGGGCATAGTGGGTGTAGTTATTGGCAGGATCACATGTGGTTGGATATGTCCCTTCGGATTTATCCAGGATTTGTTACATAAAATACCTACTCCTAAATGGCATATGCCAAAATTCTTCAGATATTTCAAATATGTTATCCTTCTGGCGATGGTAATAGTATTGCCATATTTCTTTATGGACACTTATTTCTGCCAGGCCTGCCCTGCCGGTGGCCTTACTGGAGGTGTTACTCAGGTTATTATCAATCCACCGCTTCGTGAGCTTCTTGGTGCGCTTTTTATTCGTAAGATGATTATTCTTGCGCTGACGATTTTCTTTGTGATTTTCATATCGAGGTTTTTCTGCAGGGCATTTTGTCCGCTTGGAGCTATACTGGGGCTTTTCAATGGTTTTAGCCTATTTAGCCTTCAGCTCAATGAGGATAGTTGCATACATTGCTCTGCATGTGCTAAGGTTTGTCCTGTCGAAATCGACCCGGTCAAAACGCCAAATTCGCCAGAATGCCTCCGATGCATGAAATGCGTTGAAAAATGTCCAACAAGTGCTCTATCATTCAAACCCTCAGTCATTAAAAATGTGCCCGAGACAGGGCCAGAAACAAGCTAAACCCTATAATATTAATTCTCCGATAATTCCCCAAAAAAAATAAATACTTGCATACAAACTGTACTTTGTCTATTATATAGTACGAATGATCGAGTCAAATACTTAGGAGAATTATGAGAAATTTTATTTTAGCTTTATCTTTATTATTGGTCTTTTCGATATACGCTATCGATGTTACAGAAGAAATCGTAGCGGGGGAATTTGATATTGTTCATTCCGAAAATTTTATCATAAGCAATGGAAAATATCAACTCGCCGATATTACTGAAGAAGGATATATCTTTTCCGAAACATTTGTTTCACCTCTCCCACACCTTACAGGATATGCAGCCAGAATAAAAGGCACCATGAACCCCGATGAAGCACTCGAAATGGATTTCTACTGGAGCACTGACGGCGAAAACTGGACCGGCCCGATAAATGATGATGAAGTCGGACTCACCCATAAAGACCCTAAACATCCCTATATTTACAGCGATTTTCATTTTCCGGATAATATACCATCGCTGCACTATCGCATTGTTCTTTATATTCAACCCGAGGATGATGCAAAAATCGAGGGTATAGATTTTATATTTCTCGATGCCGGAGAAACCGAAGAACAACCACAGCCGACTATCTATAAGGCAGCCGATAGCGAAGAATGCCCCATGCCAGCCTATTATGACCGTTATGACTGGGGCTGCGATGAAGCAGGTTCGCCAAGTTGGTGGCCAAGTTATACCGATGCCTGGATCTGGGCAATTCACCACACTGCCGGCGGCACATCTACCCCATCGGATCCGATGGCTACGATGCGTTCTATTTGGTACTACCATACCTATACAAATGGCTGGGGCGATATCGGATATCAATTCGTTCTAGATCATCTTGGCAATATATATCAGGGCAGATACAATTCTGATTTGGCCAATTTGGATGCTGTCGGCGCTCACGTTGGCGGGCATAATACCGGCTGTGTTGGCCTTTCTGTTATGGGGAATTTTGAAACAGCAACGGTTCACGATGCTACATTGACTGCTCTTTATTCGCTCGTTGCATGGAAATGCGACCAGCGCGGAATCGATCCTTATGGATCATCATGGCTTGTAGATGGCACATATCCAAATATATCCGGTCATAGAGATATCGGCTCAACTGCTTGCCCTGGAGCAAATTTCTATGCGCTAATGCCTTCTATCCGTGATTCTGTCTATAATAGAATCCATGGCGATCCCGGGCCTGGCGGTGGAAGCGATACATTGATAATAGACAATGGAGACCCGGAATACACTGTCTCCTCCGGATGGACTGATGGCACATATAATCCATCATCCGGCTGGGAAGATGACTATCAGTACTGTTCTGTCGGCGGTGATGTAAATACTGCAAGATGGACTCCGAATATTCCTGTTTATGGTGAATATGCGGTCTATATGTGGTGGTATGGCGGCTCAAACCGCTGCGATAATGTTACTGTCAAGGTTCAGGGCGAGAGCTATAATGAAGTCACTGTTTCCCAGCGTGATGTGGGAAGTAGTTGGCATGATCTGGGCGATTTTGCTTTCAATGTTGGAACAGGTGGTTATGTCGAAATTTCGGATGAATCTTATTCTGGCGATGGTTGTTCGGTGGTTATTGCTGATGCTGTGATGTGGATCCTTCTCGAGACACTCGGCACAAGCGAAAGTCCCCGGCCAGAGATGCTCGATATTAGGCTATTTCCGAATCCATTCAATAGCGCAGTCAATATTCAAGCTCCCGAAGGCGCGCTTGTCGAGATCTATGATATGCAAGGAAAGCGATTGATATCGATGATTTCTGAAGGCAATATCCTGATCTGGCAACCGGATGAAGATATCCCTTCTGGTACTTATCTTGTTCGCTCCACTACCGATTTTGGCCATATCATGAGGAAAATTGATTATATCAAATGATTTAAGAAATGATTTTGATAAATCAATAATAAATTCTGAAGGAGGCATATACCATATCTGTATATGATCCAAATTCCGAATTTATCTTTGGGAAAATGCCAGATTCATTCTCCAATGGCTCTCCCAGGCCCAAATATCCGCCGAAAGCGATATAGATATCTTCTGCAATATTGTACTCCAGAGATGGCACGATAAGTGCTGAGCCATCAACGATATTGTAATATATCACACTGCTCGCGCTAAGAAGCGGATTAATCGAGTAACTCGCTCCTGGAATCAGATAATGCTGCCCGAGAAGGTATAATTCGCCACTTCTATATGCAGGATCATTAAGAATGGCTCTGTATTCTTCATCAAATGTCTTTCCAGCGCTATTGTAATGATACTCTGCCCAGCCATAAAACTTATCGCTAAAAGAGTAATCGGCTCCAGCGGATAGGCGGAAAATATCCTGCTCTATGTCGCCTATTTGACTGCTATCTACTTCGATATCAGAATATGCAGCTTCAAGCCATGTCCCGGTGCCGCCAATAGAACGCATCATATCAAAGCCATAGAGCATGGATTTTTTGTATTTCACAGCAAGAAGCGAAAAATCGGTTTCAAGGGCATAGAATTTCCCTCTTCCGAAGATTGCGCTTTTTTCGATCTCGAACTCATCGCCAGAAATATAACCCATATCGATCTCGGACATCATTCCTATGGGCATTCTCAATCTAATAGCATCGACACCGGGACGCTCCTCTGTGTCCAGTGCATCATAGGAATATGGGACAATGACTTCGCATGGTTTTACCATCCGCGCAGTTCCCCAGGCAATCGGCTGGCGGCCTATGTAAAGATCAGCTTTCCATGAAAGGCGAATATATGCCCTATCGAGATTACCCAATATTGAAAGATTGCTCTTCTCTGGAAAATCCGGCGCAGGGTATATTGTATTATCTAAATCAAAAGCACGATAAGCTCCCTGCTGTGATTCTGTGAAACCAAAATTAGGTAGGTCGAAATCGGGATCATATACTTTTGCCATTAGCTCATAAGAAGCATTCACAGAAGCAAAATCCAAAGGCGAATAGGATAAATTGAGTCGATATGTCTGGTTCAAAATGCCTGTTGCCTGGCCATAGCCAGTCATATCCTGAAAGTAATCTGGTATGAAAGTAGCTGTGGCATAGTTTTTCCAGAACCCGCCATAATAAAATTCCCCTGCAAAACAGGTGGATAATATTGTAATCAATAAGATAAGAAATAATTTTTTCATATATATCCTTTCTTCAATATAGCACAATTATCATATGAAGCCTTGCTTTGTAAGGATTATTGCTGTTACGAAGCAAGGCTTCAATGAATTTTAATGCCATTTTTCAGCCTTTTTTAATTTCTTCGACCTGTCTTTTTAATTCGGTGGATGATTCTTTGACTTTGTCTTTGTCTATCATTCCATCCTTTAGCGTGATAAGCCTTTTGGCTCTTTCCATAACCAGCTCATCATGAGTCGAAAATACGAAAGTCATGCCTGTGTTTTCATTTAAGTCGTGCATCATATCCAAAAGTTCGCCGGAAGTTGTACTATCGAGATTTGCAGTCGGTTCATCGGCCAGTATGATCGTTGGATTCGCTACCATGGCTCTTGCGACAGCGACTCTCTGCTGCTGGCCGCCGGAAAGCTCTGTCGGACGTTTATTTTCATAACCTTCGAGGCCAACCTGTTTTAGGATTTTGATAACTCTTTCATGCCTTTCATCCTTGGGGACACCCTGAAGAAGCATGATATACTCGATATTTTCTTCAGCCGTGAGAACAGGAATCAGATTATATGCCTGAAAAATAAAACCGATATGGTCTCGCCGGAAATCCGAAAGGTCTCTTCCGCTAAATTCAGATATCTTATTTCCAACGAGTTCGACATAGCCTTGCGTAGGATTATCCAGGCCGGAAATTAGATTTAGAAATGTCGATTTTCCGCTTCCAGATGGCCCTACAATGGCGGTAAATTCGCCCTTTTCGATTTTCAAATCGATGCCCCGGACAGCATGAACCGGCACACCGTTTGTATTATAAGTCTTATGAAGCTCATGGGAATTTATTAATAATTTGCTCATTTTTATATCCTTTTATATTGATTTTTTACAAATTTATCCGCAGCCAAGCAAAGGCGATGGCTTGAGACTGTGTTGCCTTCGACTTGGATTAGGCAACCTTTAGTGTTAACTTCAATATTCTCTTCATTACCGGTGGCCGAGCGAAGCCGAGAACACAGACTGAAATATCCTCTGCCAAAGCGGAGTCGAGGCCACTCTACTACAAACATCCTAAAAATCAAAAATGTTTGCAAATATCCAAGCTCAGAAATTCCAAAGCTTGCCACTCGAAAAGCTGGATTTATTGATTGATTTTTTGGCATATCAGAAACCCTTTCTAAGAGCTTCGGCAGGTTTGATCTTCGATGCTGAATAAGCTGGATAAATGCTTATTATAAACATCGCAACAAATGTCCATATCTGATAGCTATAAAACTGTGTGGCCTGAATGACAGGATATATCGGCTCTTGCATCGCGACACCAAAATAGGATGCACCAGTGTAATCATAGCCGACATGGCTCATGATATAATTGATTCCGCCGCCAATTATCGTACCTAATACGATACTTATCATCCCGAGAGCCAATCCTTCGTAAACCATAAGCTTTCCAAGTGCAAAAGGCCTTGTACCGACAGCTTTAAGAACGCCAAATTCATAGAACCTTTCGAATAGAGACATAAACATCGTATTCCATATCATAAGCCCGACCAGAAAGAAAATGATAGCGCCGACTATAAACTTGCCAAAATCCATCATTCCAAAAGCAGATACCAGATCGGGCATAAGAACTTGCCAGGATATAGCATTATTGGGGCCTTCGGAAAGATTGCTCCAAAGCGCAAGTGATGAATCGGTCGAATCCCAGAAGTCCTCGAAATTGAATGCGATTTCATGGACATGGCCGTCTATATTGAGAAGCTCTTGAGCTTGTTCGATATGGATAAGAGCATACATCGAATTAATCGATTTATCGCCGAGGTCATAGATTCCGCGAATGCGAAACAGCTTCTGCATTATCCCGCCAGAATCCGCTTGAGATGCAGTTATAACAACCTTATCGCCGATTTCGACATCGAGGCTTTTGGCAAGGTCTTTGCCGATTATCAATGCATCTTTTTTGTATTTATCGAAATATTCTCCTTCCAATATCGCATCATCGAATTTTGAAATGTCTCTTTCCAATTCCGGTTCGACTCCGACAATCTTGACTGCACTGGCGAATGTTGGCGATGTAATCATCCCCATCGACATAGCTCTTAGAGCATATGCGCTTACTTTCTTATTGTTTTTTAGTTTTTGGATTACTTCATCCTGGTTTAGTATATAATCATCGACTTTTTGCGATGTGCGATAACCTTCCTTGTGTACCTGTGCCTGTCCCGAAAAGACTTCAGTTGCCATTCGGAAGAGGTCATCTCTCATGCCGATTCCCATTCCATCGTAAACAATCAAAGAAGCCAGGCCGAGTCCTATTGCAAAAGCAGCGATTATTGACCGTCTCTTATTGCGAAAAATATTTCTCCATGCGAGTTTAATGTATAACATCGATGCTCCTTCCTATATTGATCTTAGGGCTTCAGCTGGTTTAATGTTGGATGCGCGTACGGCAGGTATTATTGCTACCAACATCGACATAATGATAACCAATATCGCAGGAATCCAGTATTGCTGATGAATCAACATCGGAGAAAATTCATCTATTACCACACCACCAACTTCCATTGGATCGGGAAGGCTTACTCCGACATCTTGCATGATCATAACAAGACCCGTGCTAAGAATCGAGCCAATTATTATAGAGGCGATTGCCATAATGAAAACCTCCACCATTATCATACTAAAGATGCGCCCTGGCCTTGTGCCGAGAGCTTTTAGGACTCCAAACTCCTTCGTTCGCTCCAATACATTCATTACAACTGTGTTTAATATTCCAACCGCAACTATTGCCATAATGATTGCATAGGTAAAATACCCGCTATTTCTATCAGCCTGCATAGATTTATAGAATGATGCAGCAACAGTTTTCCATGATTGAACTTTTAAGTTGGTCCCTGCGAATTTGTCTTCCAATGCTTGTTTGACCTGGCTAACTTTGCGAATTGAATTGAGATTCACCAGGATTTCATGCACTTTGCCTTCTAGTACGAAAACTTCCTGAGCATCATCGATATGCAAGTACATAATCGCTCGGTCGGCTTGTTTGTTTCCAGAAGAATATAGCCCGGCTATCTGATAAATATCATTGGCCATAGAGCCATCGGCTGCCTGTGATATTATAACTACCGAATCACCTATGCCGGCTTCGAGAAAATCAGCAAGGGATGTGCCGAGAAGCGCTTGATTTTGGGCATTCGATGCAAGAGGCTTGCCCTCTTTTATTCTATTATTAAAGCTTGTCGCAGCATCCTCGAGCTTCGGATCGATACCGATAATCTGGACTCCAGCAGTATGTTCGCCAACGGCGGCCAGGCCACCGGTAAGAACTCTCGGAGAACATTCTTTAACTTTAGGATTTTCATTAATCTTCGCTACTACTTCTTCATAGTTCTCAATATTCTTATAGAGAGATGGCTTATCCAAATAATCGCCTTTATGCATCTGAATATGCCCGACCATTACCCGAGTAAACATCTCGATAACTCTAATATAAGTACCATCCTGCCATGCTATAGAAATTGATGCCAGAGTAAATCCACCTAGCATTGCGATAAATGTCAGAAGGCTTCTTCGCTTCTGGCGAAATATATTGCGAAAAGCAAGTTTCAGATACATTATCTACCTTTCTTTAGATTTCTAAGTGTGAAAATATCATCATCGATAGAAACATCGAATTCAATATCTTTATAGGTTACTGTCGTCTTATTCCCTTCTTCATTATGAGGAATAAGTTCCATGGTAGTCGGTATTGTCTTACCGCCCATGTCCTGTATATCTTTGAAATACATGGTACGGATTTTTTCGCCACCTTCATCATAAAATTCCTGACGAAGTGGCATATAATCGTCTTCACGGACGACAAGAACCATCTTTCCCCATACAGTTGGCAAATCCTCGCGCGGAGTGAGTTTGATATATAGCTTTCCTTCTTCTGCATCTTTCGGGCGAAAAAGCTCATATTTATAATCATCGACCATATACGATTCCTTGACAAGATCATCATTAGTGAAATCTGATCCCATCCAATCCGACATCATCATCGAAGGAGGCACATTGACCACCTGATTTGTCTTCGGAAGATAGTTCCACATCTTATCACCGATTCTTAAGGTCGCCGTCCCGGCTTCCTTTTTCGGTTCGAGGATGCGGACAAAGGTTTTGTCTTTGCCTTTCGACCACGTATTCATAACAAGGGTTCTTTCCCAATGTGGCGTAATAATATGCATTTCCATAGCCCCACGGCTGGACTCTGCCCTATAGAGCCTATCTACACTATTTACGATTTCCTTGACATTATCTTCTTCGGCAATAAGTGCCAGAACAAATAATAATCCAACAGCGATTAGCAAATACCGTTTCATTTGATACCTCCATTTTGTGGTTTTATCCCATTTAATAATACATCTCTGAATGTTTTATTTAATTTTTCGCTGGAAGGTGAATTTCCCAGCCCATGTATCACCTGGCCTAATGACTGATAGATGACTATAAATAAAATATCGACATTCGAAATATCTTCTCTTATCAGGCCCTTTTCTTTGCCTTCATCTATTGTTTCAAAAACACCATTCATTATTGGTAATCCGACCCTTGTCTTAAGTTCGACTATATTTCCGCGAAGGGATTTGAATTTCTCATCCGAAAAAAAGAAAGCTTCCATCTGAAAAATAAAAATAAGAAAAGCCGATTCTGGCGATTCTTCCTCAAAATAACGACTCAATGCTCTGGGGTATGCCATAAGCCTATCGATAACACCATCATGCATATCGAACTCTTCTTGAAACAATTCAAAAACTCTCGTAATCACAAATTCAAGAGCTGCCATGAGAATATCTTCTTTGGAGCGAAAGTATTCATAAATTGTGCCTTTACCGACTCCTGCTTTTTTAGCGATCTGGCTTATGGTGGTATTCCAGACGCCTTTTTGCGAGAAAAGTGAAATAGCGGCTTCGTAGATCTGCTTTCTTTTTTCCTCTTTGTTAACATTCTTTGGAGTCATATCCTATCTCCTTCGGATCCCTATCCGCCGCAGTCCTATCCATCGGATTTCTATCCACAGGATTTCTATCCACAGGATTTCTATCCACAGGATTTCTACGCTATAAAATCAAAATAAACAACTATCAAAACAACCATTCCAATCCATCCAGCTTAATATTAATCTCGACCGACCGGTCGGTCAAGCCAATTTTTTTTTTGAACTTTTTTGAGATAATAAAGTTGGATAGTATTAAGTTATGTTGAAAGACTAATATCTCTTTTTATTCAGACCTTATGAATAATATACTCACGGTCGCCGGCACCAAATTTCTCTGCAATTTCCAGAGATTCGAGGTATTTGGTATCTTTGTAGATATCCCTGAATGAATCATCGCCGCGCTTCTGGCAGTATTTGTGAGTTATTTCATCGGAGGCAGTATCCAGGGCGACCGGATCAAAGCTGGCTGTGAAGCCGATGTCATCAGTTATTGGTTCGAGCTTCTTACCCATGCAATCGCATTGATCTGTAATATTGATTATTCCATTGAAATAAACCGTTTTGGTATGAATTTTATTTGCGACTGCTGCCGCTGTTTTCATAAGAAGGACACCGAATTTAGCACCGGTATTGCCCCATTGAATTTTGATTGCGCCTTCCGGGCATACTGCTATACATTCGCCACAGCCGATACATCTTATCAGGTCGAAATTGGCCTTGGGACTAAGTTCGATACAATCCATCGGGCAATGTTCGGCGCAGATACCACACTCTACGCAGTCGCCTTCGGAACGAAGTTCTGGCTCGACATCGGCATGCATTCTTTGTTTCATGGCACGAGATGCAAATCCCATCGAAAGGTTCTTCAGCGCACCGCCGATTCCAGAGACGATATGGCCTTTGAAATGGCTAAGAATCACAAAGGCATCCGCTTGATTGATAAGCGAGCCAACATTAATCATTGAGCCGTCATGTGCTTCGATATCGACAGTATCCCTGCCGCGGATACCATCGGCAATTACGGCCGGACAGCCGAGATTTTCTATGCTGAAGCCATGTTCTCTGGCATTCATGAGATTATCTATGCCATTTTGCCTGGCACCCTTATATAGGACATTGGTATCAAAAACGAATGGCTTACCGCCAAGGGATTTGATCTTCTTGATGAGAATTTTCGTATAATGTGCATCCAAAAAGGTAATATTTCCTGCTTCTCCCCAGTGAACCTTGATCCCAACGAAATCACCATCATCGATAAAAGTCCAGTCCACAAAATCTACCAGTTCTTTGAATCTTTCATAATGATTGTCTTCTAATGATTCAGCAAAGAAAACCTCTTTGATCACAACTGCCCCTTCTTTTATGTTTTATACACGATTATCATAATTTTTGAAATAATGGCCTGCATCGATAAGCCTTTTTTTTTCTTTTGATGACAGGCTTCCCATCCCTCTTTGAATAATCTTATCCAAAATCTCATCGACTGCCTGATTTTCCTGCTTGCGATTTATATAATTTTCTAAATCCAATATCTTTTCTCGATATTTACGATTCTTTTTGATTTTATTTCTCAAAAGCATATATATCAAGCCAGCAACCAATCCACCGAGATGGGCAACATGCGAAATCCCAGAGTCGCCAGCAAAAACAGCCAGCAAGAATTCAACTCCACCGATCAACACAACCAGAAATTTGGCCTTAATCGGAATAAAGAAATATAGATATATCTTACGCTCCGGCCATGTCATCCCGAAGGCCAAAAGCAGGCCATAAATTGCGCCAGATGCGCCAACGGTGAGATATGGCATAAAGAAAAATGCAGTAATTCCAGCGGCGATTCCTGTTATTAGATAATAGGCCAAAAATTCTTTGGAGCCCCACCTGGTTTCCAACTGGACACCGAACATATAGAGAACGAACATATTAAAAAAGATATGTATAAATGATCCGTGCGTGAAGATATATGTAACAAATTGCCAGAGCATGCCTTTTTTTACAAGCGGCGGATTCAATGCAAGGTATCTTGTGATCATGCCGAGTTGTTTGTCCGAGCCGATAAATCTGCTAATAATCTGCAAAACAAAAACTACAGCCGAAACAATGATAATGGACTTAACCACCGGCGTGATATAGAGCCTTCTTCTTGTCCTTTGGAATTTATAATTCATTAGAAATTTGCCCTCCGCATATAAAAACTCGTAGCTATCGTCTTTAGTTTATATCGCCTTCTGGATTCTGAAAAGTGATCAGGTCAAAAGCCAATTTATGTCCTTGGTTTTCCGGATTCATCAATATGAAGTTGACAAGCTGCGTAACCTCATCGGCATCGATCCTGCCGGACTGAAGAACTATCGCACGAGTAAGAATCAGTTCGACAATTCTGGGTTGGAGAATGCCAGTCATCTGGAGATTCATCAAAAGCCCATAGGCTTCGTTAGTAAAAAAACGGCTTTCATCGGCATGAAGATATCGAATATTAGTGCCCTTTTCGGGATCACTGAATTTCTCGACAGCGAGGTCGAATGCCCTATCTACTTCCTTTTTAGGATGTCCCTCCTCGATAAGGTGCTGCTTTTCGCCTTCGATATCATTAATCATTGCCGGGTTTTCGGCCAGTTTTTTATATATGTGCATTACAAGTTCTAACATAGTCATTATCAATTTAGATTTTTCTAAGCTAAAAATCAAGTCTATTCGAGAATTTGATTAAGCTTTTTCTTCTTTTCTTCGGATAATTTTGGAATCTTCACATTTACGATGACAAACATATCACCTGGTTTAATTCCTTTTTTGATTCCTTGCTTTGGTATTCGAAGCTTTGTCCCCGGTTGCGTATCGGGAGGTATCTTCAGTAGTATTTTATCTCCATGGATGGTCTTTATTTTTACTTTGGTTCCATTTATGGCCTGATTGAGGCTTATGGTGATTTCCGCCTCGATATTTTTTCCTTTTCTTTCGAAAAACTTATCTCCTGCAACCTTTGTAATTACGATAAGGTCTCCGGGAGAGCCTCCTGCGGCGGCTGGTTCACCCTGGCCTCGGAGCCTTATTTTATCGCCATCTTCGGTACCCGGTGGGATATTTATCATGAAGGTCTTGATTCCTTCTTCTTCGCCACTTCCACCGCACTTGGTGCAGGTTTGCGAATAAACTTTGCCTCTCCCACCGCAATTTGGGCATGTGGAAGATACGGCAAATGTCCCTTGCCCATGGCTAATTACGCCTCTACCGCCGCATGTCGGGCAGATTTGTTCTTCCGCACCCGGTTCTCCGCCAGTGCCATGGCAATGGCTACAAACAGAATTCATACGAAGGCTGATTTTATGCTTTCCGCCAGTTGCGGCTTTTCGAAATGGTATAGTAATATTGACCGAGATATCACGGCCTTTTCTCGGCCTCTGTCTCTGGCCTGTAGATTGTGCATTTTGGCTAAACATATCACCAAATATATTTCCAAATCCTTTGCCGAAAATATCGCCGAAATCAAAACTTTGGCCTGAAGAACGGTATGACCTTCTTTGTCCTGACGCTCCACCGCCACCGAAACCACCGTATGCGCCATATTTTCGCATCTGGTCATATTCGGCTCGTTTTTCTTTATCTTTGAGAACCTGATATGCCTCATTTATTTCCTGAAACTTCTTTTCGGCATCCGGATCATCTTTATTGGAATCTGGATGGTATTTCTTGGCCAATTTACGGAATGCTTTTTTGATCTCATCATCATCGGCATTCTCTGAAACGCCCAAAATTTTATAAAAATCCTTTGATGCCATAATATCTATCTCCTCGAAAGTAATATTAGCCGAAGGAAATTAAGAAGTGCCATAAGCGCAGAGGCTACATAAGTCATAGCTGCTGCTGTAAGTACTTTTTTCGCACCCGATGTTTCTGTTTCCGTAAGAAGTGCTGTGCCGCGGATTGTCTTAATCGCCCTTCTCGATGCATCTATTTCAACTGGAAGTGTAATAAGGTGAAATAAAACCGCTGCACCGAAAAATATAATTCCAATTTTCATAAGAGGTTGAAAACGGAAAATAAGCCCTGCAATAAAAAGCGGAAATGCCAGATTCGAGCCAAATGAAGCAACTGGAACAAATGTATTTCTCAGTTTCAGTGGAATATATCCATTATGATGTTGTATAGCATGGCCTACTTCATGGGCCGCAACTCCAATCGCCGCAATGGAATCAGAATTATGCACTTGATTAGAAAGCCTGAGGCTTTTCGCTTTTGGGTCATAATGATCAGATAGATTATTGGAATTTACATTTTCTATATCGACATCATGTATACCTGCAGTAGACATGATGAGCTGTGCAGCTTTCGCACCGCTATAGCCTCTTGAAGATCGCACACGCGAGAATTTATCAAAAGTGCTTTTGACATGGGACCTTGCCCAAATTCCCAAAAGCAATGCTGGAATAATCAGAATAAATGTCGGATCCCAGAACCAGTACATTTCACCTCACCTTCAGGCTAATATATATCTATTTCAAATTTATCAAATCTTTTTTTATCGAAGGGCCGCATTCTTGCGACCCTTCGACCATCTATAACAGTTACAAGGTTTATAGTTTATTACCCAATAGCCTTGCTGCTATTTTGGTTTGACGGCTTTTGCTGCTATTTTTTTGGAGGTGTGTCAGAGCAGCATAAGCCAATCAAATCTATTTTTCATCTTCATCATCATCGACGACTTCGAAATCAGCATCGACAGCATCATCCTCTTCCTGTTTCTGTTGCTTCTGTCCGCCAGCTTGTGCGCCTGGCCCACCGGCTGTTCCTGATCCACCGCCTGGCTGGCCGCTGCCTGATTGCTGAGGGCCACCTTGTTGCGCGCCGCCTGCGTCTTTATACATCTTTTCGGCTATTCGATGCCATTTTTGTGTCAATGTCTCTGTCTTGGTTTTGATATCTTCAAGGTCATCGCCCGTGATAGCTTCTTTGAGTGCATCGACTGCATCCTGAAGTTCTTTCTTTTCGGATTCATCTATCTTATCGCCATGTTCTTTCAGTTCTTTTTCTGTCTTGTATGCCAGGGCATCGCCTTGATTTTTTGCTTCGATTAATTCACGGCGTTTCTTGTCTTCTTCCTTGTTCTTTTCGGCCTCTTTGGTCATCCTGTCGATTTCGTCTTCGGATAAACCGCTGGAAGGCTCGATTCTGATTTCTTGCTTCTTGCCGGTTGCTTTATCAACTGCCGAGACATTGAGAATTCCATTTCTATCGATATCGAATGTTACTTCGATTTGTGGAACACCTCTTGGAGCTGGTGGAATTCCGGTTAGGTCGAATCTTCCTAATGATTTATTGTCACCAGCCATTTCTCGCTCGCCCTGAAGGACATGTATCTGCACCTGTGTTTGATTATCTTCTGCTGTAGTAAATGTCTGGGTCTTTTTGGTCGGGATTGTAGAATTTTTATCGATAAGCTTGGTAGCAACACCGCCGAGAGTTTCTATGCCGAGCGAAAGTGGCGTAACATCGACTAAAAGGATATCATCTACATCTCCGCTTAGGATACCACCCTGAATAGCTGCACCCATAGCAACGACTTCATCGGGATTGATACCTTTATGAGGCGCCTTGCCGAAAATATCTTTGACAGCTTTCTGAACAGATGGCATTCTTGTCATTCCGCCGACCAGAAGAATTTCATCGATATCATCGGCAGAAAGCCTTGCATCTTTCAATGCCTGTTTACATGGCCCAACCGATTTCTCGACCAGGTCTTCAGTCATCTGGTTGAATTTGGAACGAGATAATTTAATATTAAGATGCTTCGGGCCGGATTGATCTGCGGTGATAAATGGCAGGTTGATTGTCGTTTCCTGTCTTGTGGAAAGTTCTATTTTGGCTTTTTCCGATGCTTCCTTGAGCCTTTGCATCACAGATGAATCGCTGGACAAGTCTATTCCCTGATCCTGCTTGAATTCTTTAACTAACCAGTTTATAATTCTCTGGTCAAAATCGTCTCCACCAAGATGTGTATCTCCATTTGTGGCAAGCACTTCAAAAACGCCTTCGCCTATATCGAGAATAGAAATGTCAAATGTTCCTCCGCCAAGGTCATATACGGCAATTTTTTGTGCATCTTTTTTCTTATCCATTCCATAGGCTAAAGATGCAGCAGTAGGCTCATTAATTATTCTTTTGACATTGAGCCCTGCAATTTTGCCTGCATCTTTGGTGGCTTTTCTCTGCATATCATTAAAATATGCCGGCACTGTTATCACAGCATCTGTAACCTGTTCACCGAGATATTCTTCGGCATCATTTTTAAGTTTAGATAAAATCATTGCTGAAATTTCAGGAGGTGAAAATTGTTTGTCATCTATTTGCACACGAGCATCGCCATTATTTCCTTTGACGACCTTGTATGGCACTTCCTGAATTTCATTTTTTACCTCATTATATTTCCTTCCCATAAATCTTTTAATTGAAAATACTGTATGTTTTGGATTAGTAATCGATTGCCTTTTGGCGGTTATTCCGACTAATTTTTCGCCATCATCGGCAAAACCGACAACAGAAGGTACAGTTCTTCCACCTTCTGAACTAACTATAACCTGTGAGTCGCCACCTTCCATGACAGCGACACATGAATTTGTTGTACCGAGGTCGATACCAATAATTTTTCCCATTTTTTCTCCTTTATTTTTATCTTTTCTATTCTCTTTTTTTTCTACCTGGCCGGGTAGGTGGCTCCCCCACTAAGAGGGAGCCAGTGCAGTTTTGGGATAAAGGTCTATTAGAAATGCACGATTGTGCTGACCAGATAGGATTAATCAATATTTATATTTACTTCTTTTTTCTTAGACTCTTCCCTTTTTGGAACATTGATATTCAAGACACCATCATTATATTTGGCTTTGATTTTCTCTGTATCTACAAGCTTGGGAAGTTGGAAACTTCTTTGATATTCGCCGCTAAATCGTTCGATTCTGTGGAAATTCTGTTTTTCCTCATCTCTTTCTACTTCCTTGTGACCACTGATAGTGAGAATATTATCCTGTACATTTACATCGATATCTTCCTTCTTAACTCCTGGTATATCGATATCAAATACAATAGCATCCTCATTTTCATGAATGTCAACCTGTGGATTCCATGAATTCTTTGTTTCTTCGGTATCAGTTCCTTTCATAAAATCGTGGAAGACTTTATCGATTTCACTTCTCATATCATGAAGGTCTCTTGCGGGTCTCCATCTTACTAAAGTCATTTTATCTCCTTTTTTTATTCTATTAAGTTTTCAAACTCATTAATTATAGTTGCATATACTATGCCAATGATTTCTTATTTTGCTATTTGTATTTATAGCAGCGACTTAGAAGCTTTGTTATTTATCAAACCCTGAGAGTGTTATTCTATTGTGTGTCATACTGACAAACAATGCGCCAACATCGCACGCTTTTGACACGCTCTTAAGGCCGGTCCATGAAAATACGTTTTCACTTTCTAAATGGAGCTGGTTATTGTATATTCTTTTTGAATAGGCTGCGATGAGATTATGAGAGGATGATTATGATACATAATTATGAGGATATCCAATTGCGTTCCATCGATAAAGATGATAAAGAACTCGATGCTGCTTTGCAGGATTATTCAATTCTCAAATATATGTCCGAGAAAAGAGTTCATCCTGGTGATATTTCAAGGGAAGTTCGTTTCAAGATTGAAAAAAATGGCGAAGTGGTTGGCGAGGCAAGTATTCATGATATTAGATGGTACAATAGAAAAGGCACCCTGTCCATTATTTTGGCAAAAGAATATCATGGTATGGGTATCGGGAAAAAAGCATCGCTCGCAATTATGCAACATGCCTTCGATGCAATGAATTTCCATAGATTGGAAGCCGAGGCGGTGGAATATAATCCCAAATCTAAGAATCTACTTGAGGCTTTGGGATTCCGAAAAGAAGGTATCATGAGAGAAGCTAAATATTTCGAAGGCAAATACCATAGCGTTATAAAGTTCGGTATTCTAAAGCGCGAATATGATAAGCTCTACAAAAAAATATGAAACAATGAAATATCTATGATAATTCTAAAAAAAATCGATCAAATCATATCTAATCTTAATCTAAAACTTTTGGGCGATAAACCCGGTTTGAGAACCTTTCTCTTCCATAATTTCTACCATAAAAACAATCCTGAAGCTCTTGAATATATCGACCCTCAGCCGGCGGTTTCAATCGAAACATTAGAGAGATTTATCGATTTTCTTCTTGAAAAAGATTATCAATTTGTTACGCCTTCGGATATAATTAGTGGCCTCGATGAAAAGAAATATGTTCTACTTACTTACGATGATGGTTATTTTAACAATGTCCTTACCTTACCGATTCTCAGAAAATTTGATGTACCGGCAACGATTTTCACTTCATCTGACCATATAATCGAGCAAAAATCATTCTGGTGGGATTCTCTCGCCAGACAAAATGCACAGAAACTAGATTTAAGTTTGCTGAAAAGATATACAAACTCCAAAATTGAAGAATCAGTTATTAAAGAATATGGCCTTAAGGCACTTCAACCGCAAACTGATTATGATAGGCCGTTTACAAAAAGCGAATTGATAGATTTCTTAGAAGAACCTCTGATTAATGCTGGCAATCATACAGCCAACCATGCTATACTAACAAATTATAATTCTGATTCTATCGAAGAAGAAATCTCTAAATGCCAGAATTTTCTAAAAGAAATAACTGGTGAAAACCCGATAATAATTTCCTATCCCAATGGTAATTTCAATGATGAGATAGTCGATATATCAAAATCTTTGGGATTGAAGCTTGGGATTACAACCATTCAAATGAATAATAAGCTGCCAATAGATTCTAAATCTAATCAAATATTGAAATTAAACCGTTTTGCCTATGATCCGAGATTGGATTTTACCAGGCAAGTTAACTCTTTCCGAAGCACTTTGCATATAAGGGCCCTTGTGAAGAAAAAGATAAAAGAAGTAATATGAAGATAGTCTGTCTAATAAGAAATCAACCTGCTCTAATATATTTCGTAAATACGATTTATGAGAAATATGATATTGATCATGTTTTCATAGAAACTGGTAGAATTGGCTCTCGATCGAAGGCAAATAAAGTTAAAAAATACGGGATAATCGGTAGCGCCCATATTTTTTTAAAGCGGCTTTTTACAAATTATAAAGATATCTATGATAGATTATTTCAGGAAAAATGGAAAGAGTTAAATGATAGATTGGAAGTCACTTATGTGGAATCTATAAATTCTCAGCTTGTAGAAGCAAAATTGGATCAAATAGAACCAGATCTACTTTTGGATCATGGAACTTCGATAGTAAAGGGGCACATTTTAGACAAAGCTGGACTTGCTTTGAACCTTCACTGGGGACTTTCTCCCTATTATCGTGGTGTAAATTGTACAGAATGGGCATTGATAAATCGCGACCCATACAATATTGGCGTAACTATTCATAGACTCACGAAAGATATCGATGGTGGCAGTATAGTGGCGCAGAAGAGAATAATTATCCAAAAAGACGATACAGTCGAGAGCATCAATATGAGACTTACAAAACAAGGCACAGAATTGCTAATAAGACTAATCAAAACCTATAAAAACCAAGAAAGGCCATTAAAATTCCACAAGCAGGATTTTTCATTGGGTTTTCTTACATTGAGCAGGCAATGGAGTTATCATTTAAAGCGTGAAATAGAATATATTGAAAAGCATCGCCAAATAGCAAAAATGCTCAAAAAGCCTGCTCGCAAAGAAAAGCTTCCGATAATAGAACTCTGAAATGTTTTGCAAAATTACCATATAATAATGAATTTATTTAGAGCCGCTTTAAATGCATTTTAGTAGGACCGATTAAATAGTTTACTCGGCTATAATCCAATAAATACCTATCCGAATCGAATTGCCTGAAAAAACCGGTCTCCAGATCGCCATCATCGATAAGCTGATCTAAAAGTACCATTTTGTCCGGGTCATTGTATCTTGTGTCTTTATTTGGTCCATAGAAGTGAACACCTAATGCTGAGATAATGCCCCTTTCTTCGAATCCGACATCCCATACTCCGCCGAACTCCGGGCCTCTGTCCCACAATTCTGTATCGATATATTCATCGAAAGAAGGACGCTCACCGCTTCCTGAATCCTCTGGATAGCTTCCAGTTTCGGCATAATAGGCCTCAGCACCCTCTATCCACGCCTTAATACATACTGCCGTACCTGATAATCTTGCCCTATCAGATGCGCTCCTGAAGCTATTTATTGCAAGCGATGCTAAAATACCAATGATAACCACAAAAATCATTAATTCAATTAATGTAAATCCCTTTATATTTTCTTTCATCTTCTCCATTATAAATAAAAATTGCAAAAAATATGCCATCGATTATTCGATTTTCTTCTGTATTGCTGCTCTGGTCTCAATATAAGAAACATAGGGCTTGGAGGTGAATTGTTATTGATACTCAAGATTCATTATTCGCCATTAATATATTGATTAATGCAATATGCATTATTGATTTTTCCAATATGGCATTATCGACTTATTAGTTCACCATAATTCATAGCTTCTTCATTTTGCAAAACTCAAAAGACTAAATATTCTTAAACTACTTGCAAAATTACTATATAATAATAAATTGAGTTTATGCTGCTTTCAATGCATCTTAGGAGGCCCGATGAAAAAGTTACTCAGCAAAAAAGAAATCCAGAACCTAAAACCATCTGATGTCCCCGAGATACTTGGAAAAGAGCCATCTAGCTCCAGAGAGAATCTGATCTGTGACCTTAGAAAGAGCAATGGCCTTTATCTATATGATGCTAGAAAGCAAGAGTTCTATCTCGATATGACCGGATTTTATAATCAGCTTCCGATTGGCTATAATCATCCCAGGCTCACTGATTCAGAAATGCTTAAACAACTTGCAAATGCATCTGTTAATAAGCCAACAAATCGAAATTTGCAGACTGTCGAAGCGGCAAGATTTGTCGAGACATTCCGGCGAATGGCCATGCCAGAGGAAATGGCTCACTTATTCTTTTTTCCTGAAAGCGTGCTTTCCGTTGGAACAGCAATCAGGGTTGCTTTTGAGTGGAAGATGAAAATCAATCTTCAAAAGGGTATAGACTCTGTCAATGAGCCAATTGCTTACTGCCTATCAGATGCTGACAATGTCAATCCAGAATTCACACTTAGCGTTTATGATATACCTGAAGATGATATCTTAGAAAATATAGTTGATACATTGGAAAAATATCCAAATGCAATCGGCTGTTTTTATTTGGAAACAATAGATAGCCAGGGCAGGGATCATTTTTATAGCGAAGAATTTATGAAAAAACTCCATAAAATTGCTGTGGGAAATGACATTCTTATGATTTGCGATGAATCAAATAGCGGAATGGGCATAACAGGCAAATTATGGAGCTATGAACTTTACAATTTGGAGCCGGATATCGTCTTGTTCGGAAATGTCGCTCAGCTCCCTGGATTTATGATAAATGATAGGCCCGCTTCTTTTATGGAGAATACTACCTCAGGCACAAATGTTCTTGATACCACACATGGAAATAATCTTGTCGATATGGTTCGTGCCAGAAGGATTCTCGAGATTATCGAAGAGGAAGCGCTAATTGAAAAAGCTGCCAAAATTGGTAAATACCTTCAGGATGGCCTAAACTCGCTCGCTAATGATTATCCCGAGATAATTGTAGAAATTCACGGATTGGGCCTATTATGTTCAGTAGAAATAGAAGATAAAAAAGTGCGCGATAGGATTGTAGATAAACTATTCGAAAATAATCTGATTACACTTCCTTGCGGCTATAGCTCTATCGGCCTTCGGCCATCATTGACATGCGGCAAAGAAGAAGCCGGCAAATCAATCGCCCTAATAAAAGAAGCAATCGAGGAGTTATAAAATGTTTAATCAAAGATTAAGAAGCTTATTTTTATTAACTCTAATAGTCCCATTAATCTTTAATATTGGTAATTTGCTTTCTGCACCTTATGAACAATACCTCGAAGAAAATGATTGGTATGATATCAAATTCGATACAGATGTCCCACAACCTTCTGTCATCGAGCCTCTTACTCGAAAAGACATCCTTAATTATGACATCTATGCCGATTTCACATGCGAAATTGTCACTGACTATAAATGCCATATCCGCATAAGCCTACGAGCGCTTACCGACCTGGATTCTATCCTATTTGATTTATATGAAAACACTGTCGATTCTGTATTTGTTTCTGCTGAGCCTGCTTCATTTACAAGCTACGAAGAGCATATATCAATCAATGCACCATCGATGATTGCTTTGGGAGATAGTATAGATGTAGATATTTTCTATGGCGGAAGTTTTCCATCCGATGCAATAAAGCATGGCTTCGATGATGAAGGGATGTTGGTAATATATTCACTATTTTGGCCCAGCCTTGCAAGAAATTTCTATCCCTGTGTGGATCATCCTATGGACAAAGCCAAATCCAGCGTTTCCATAAGAACGAAATCGACTGCGAAAGTAGCTTCGAATGGAGTATATCTTGGCCCAAGCCCGGCTTCTGATGATACATCCGAAGTAGTCCATATCTGGCAGAACAATTATCCTATCACAAGCTATAATATTTGCTTTTCGATAAGCGATAATTATGTCTTCATGTACGATTCTGCTATGACATCTACCGGCTCTGTCGAAATCAGGCATCTTGTGCCATCTGGCAGAACTAGCCATGCGGATGTATCATTCGGCCTTGTGCCAGAAATGATCGCTTTTTATGATAGCATCTACGGCCAGTACCCATTCGATTATTTCGGAATGTATGTTACGCCGTTTTCTGCTGGAGCAATGGAGCATCAGAGCATGGTTATGGTTGGAGATTTCGCACTATCCGGCACAGCATATGAGCATCTTATCTCGCATGAGCTTTCTCATCAGTGGTGGGGCGATGCCGTAGCTATCGCCGATTGGAGAGATTTCTGGCTGAATGAAGGTATGGCCGAATACAGTGAGTTTCTGCATACGAAGCATTTCTATGGCATCGATTCAGCGATGACATACCATAAAAATGTGCATCAGGAACCTTACAAAGCCTATGGCCCTATTGAAGGTGAATTTTCCGTCTATGATCCGGAGAGCTATCTTTCTTATACTGTATATCGTAAGGGCGCTTGCGTCTTTCATATGCTGCATCGGGAAATCGGAGATTCGCTATTTCTGCCTATGATGTCGTCATATTATGAGAACTATAAACATCGCAATGTAACCACCGATTCGCTGAAGGCATTCATTCAGGATTATACTGGCCGAAACCTATCGTGGTTTTTCAGCCAATGGGTTTATCGTGATGATTTCTATCCTGAATTTCAGTATTGGTGGCAAATAGAGGATGATGCTTTGAATCTATATATCACGCAAGTCCATGATGGCGAAATTTACCGTGTAAATACCGATGTGAAGATTTTCGATGGTAGTAGCTCTGTAATGGAAAGCATAGAAATCGATGATGAGAATTGTCATTTCATCTTAGGCGATTATCACTATGCAGACAGCATTATTCTCGACCCTGACGGCCATATACTTTGCGAGAAAACAATCGTCGAGTCAATCGATGAAACCGATCGATTTTTACCTTATGAGCTTTCTGCAAAGCCATATCCAAATCCATTCAATAGCAGTTTCAATCTGCAGCTGGATGGCTTTTCAGGAAATATAAGCATTCAGCTTTTGGATGTTATGGGCAATGTTATCGATGAAAAGATGTTAAATGCTGGTGAAATAGATATCGAGTTTTCATCTTCCAGTTCAATCGATGCACGCTTCAGAGCAAGAAGCGATATGTCATCGGGTATTTACTTCATTCGCGCGATAAACAGCGACAGTGTTTCTATCACAGAAAAGATTTTATTTATTAAATAATCCTTCTGTATAATCCGACTCTATCTTCACTATTCTGCCCTCGACAGAGATTCTGCCATTTGCAAACAATGATATGACTTCGGGCAGGATTCTATGTTCGAGCTTTTGGATTTTTTTCTGAAGGCTCGCTGGCGTATCATCCGAATCGACTCTCACTGTACTCTGGGCAATTATAGGCCCATGATCGTATTTCTCATCGACAAAATGAACTGTAATGCCTGAGACCTTTACACCATAGTCGATTGCTGCTTTGTGAACTTTTAGCCCATAATATCCTTTGCCACAAAAAGCCGGAATGAGAGCAGGATGGATATTAATTATCTTATTTCTATAATTTTCTACAATATAGGAAGGTATCTTTTTCATGTATCCAGCAAGGACAATGAGATCTACTGCCTCTTCGGATAAAATATTTACCATTGCAGTAGCATACTCGCCATATTCAACAAATTCTTGTCTCTGAATAATTTCGACAGGGATTTTGGCCTTTTCCGCTCTTTTAATCGCTCCTGCCTTTGGATTATCGGTAATAAGAATTTTGATTCTACCTCGAATTTTTCCACTTTTTATCGCATCTATTATTGCCTGAAAATTGGTTCCACTACCGGATGCAAAAACAGCAAATTTAATCATTTGCATCTCCCTTTCGATATGCTGATTCACCCTTAATAAATGTCTGCAGGACATCGATATCTTTTATCGCTTTTTTATCTGTTTCAAATGGGTCATTATCGAGTATGACAAATGATGCCTTCTTGCCTTCTTCGAGTGTTCCCAGAGAACCTTCTTGGCTAACAGCATATGGGCCACCGAATGAAAACATCCTAATAGCAGGGCCAATTTCGAGCGCTTCCATTTCATTGGGATGATTGCAAGCCGCATGAATTCCCAATAATGGATCGATCGGTGTGATATATGAATCCGAGCCGCCAGCTATTACTATGCCTTCTGCAAGAATCGAACGGTAGCGGTTAGTAGATAATGCCATTTTTCCGAGCCTTTCGCCATACATATTGTCCAAACCGCCCCAATATAATTCAAATGCCGGCTGCATTGCATAAACGATATTGAGCTTTTTGGCAAGAGCGAGATGTTCATTGCTCTGAAGCTCGGCATGTTCTATCCTATGCCGAAGGTTTCTGAAAAATATATCAGGAAATTTTTCATGGATTTCTAGCATTTGCATTGTCGATCGGTCGCCTATCGAATGGACAGAAGTCTGGAGATTGGTATTTTGTGCTGTTTCCAGGAAATTTATCAAGTCTCTATCTGTTCTGTATAGCTTTCCTTGCCAATCCGGGCGGTCTTTGTATGGAAATGAAAGCGCAGCCGTATGCGAGCCAAAAGAACCATCGAGTAAAAGGCAACCTCCTACTCTATTTAGGCCTATCTCGGCAGCATCGACAGGATTCCAGCTTTCGAGATAAATATTGGTTTCGATTTTTGTTCTGGCATTCATAAGAATCCTGGCCCAGTCTTTTCGATGAACCAGGCTATGAATAGATGTAGCGCCTACCGTAAGCGCCTCTTTTTCGACTGCTTCTATTGCTCTATGAAGTTCTTCTTCTCCGGCAAGCCCCAGAAAATATCGTTCTGCATCGAGATGATTTGAATCATATAAATGGCCTTTGTCATTCTCGAGTCTGAAATTATCGAGATTCTCCGATAAAAGTTTTATTGAAGCACTATTTACTGCCGAAGAATGACCATCTTTCCGCCGGATAAAAATTGGGATTTCGGAATCTATTTTGTCGAGCATTTCTTTTGTCGGTAGCTCGGCATCATCAGATACTCTGGCAGGGTCATAGCCCCAGGATTGGAAAAAGCGCCGGCCTTCGATCGAGCTGGCTATTAGCGAAAGGAGTTCATCCTGGTCGAAAACATTCGAGAAATCTGCTCCATCCAAAAGGAATCCGCTCTGGAAAAAATGCACATGGGAATCTGTAAATGATGGCAGAGCTGTTTTCCCATCCAAGTCGATTATCTCATCAAAGCTTTCCCCTTCGATGTCATTATCGACCTTTTCGATTTTACCATCTTTAGTTACCATAGAATTAAAAAACTCATCGAAATCAGCAAGAAAATCGCCATTTTTGTCTCGCATTGTATAAAACTTTGCATTCTTAAATAATTTTTTCATAATTAAAACTCGTATTTTAGTGTTAAAGATAAATATGACATTGTAAAATCATGCGATGACACATCATGCCATTGTGGTGAATAGTAGCCAAAAAGAGATGCATCGATTTTTTTGGTTATTTTATAAGTTGCCATAGCATCTATATTTGTGTAAAAATAGTCGCTATAGAATGAAAACTCAACGTCCTGATTTCCTTCACCGAGCAAACGCCAGCCTGGCTCTATTGTTATATCAATCCAAAACTTACTTGTACTGAAATAATTACATGAAATCGGAAATGAAAACTCTTCATAAGTCTCACCTTCAAAATTGGTATCTGCTGATGCGATTAAATACTGGCCACCGGCGGATATTTCCATATCGTCTGTGATCCCGTAAATACCGCTTAGCAAATAACTATGGTGGTCATAATCCATTTTGGCAGTATTTTGCTTTTTATAATCGTATTTTTCCAGCTCATAACCTGGCTGTATTCCGATTTTTTCTGATATTGGCAATCTTGGCCTGGCTTCTATGAAAAATTTCTGATAATCTGCTTCCGGGCTGTCATTAAAAGTTCGATTTGCATAGCTTCCATAGAAGGTACCATTGGACATTCTTTTTTTGTAATAGTCATAAGATATATTGATTTTGTGTTGATCGTAATCAGCAGATGAAGAGTCGGGTACATATCTATGAATATATTCATAATTAATATATCCACCAGAAGCATAATCAAAATACGCATCGGTTTCTATTATTGTATAGTCATAGGAATAGGTATATTCATCTGTATAGTCTTTATTTTCGATTTTTAATGCGATTTTTGCAGAATATGGAAATTTAAATTCTCGCGCTATTTGTGCTTTGAGTTGGTTTTTTAAATATTCTCTAGTCGAAGATTCCTCTTTCCAGGGAGTCTTGAATTCGAATCTATCTTCCAAATCGATCTCATAATCAATCAATTTCCATGTAAATTCTAATTTGTTTCTTATATAGAAACTTTCAGAACCGGCAGTTGAGTAAAGCTGATTATCGATATCCAGACTATTATTTTCATATTCCATATCTAAATCGAATATTGCCTTTAATCTATTGTCTATGGTTAATGTATCCTCTTCAAGTGGGTCGTAGGATAATGTATCTTCTAAATCATATCGATATGTAACGTATTCCTGGCTTATAAGCGAATAACCGGTGCCCATTTCCAATTTCCAATCAATAGAAAACGTTTTGGATATCATAATTAGAATTAAAAAAAAGAAAAATTCCTGTTTCGCCTTAAAAAATACAATATCTATAATTTGGCGAACAGGAATTTTCATATTATTGCGGCCTTTCGGCAGCGAAAGATTATTCTTTTGGCTTTTTGGTACCGTATTTGGAACGAGACTTCCTTCTACCTTCGACACCGGTAGCATCCAGTGCGCCACGGACGATATGGTATCTAACACCAGGCAAGTCCTTGACACGGCCACCTTCTACGAGTACGATCGAGTGTTCCTGCAAGCTGTGGCCTTCGCCAGGAATATATGACGTAATCTCTTTGCCATTGGTAAGCCTGACTCTGGCAATTTTTCTCAGCGCTGAATTCGGCTTTTTAGGAGTCATAGTATATACGCGAAGGCAAACACCACGTCTTTGCGGGCAACCGCCCAGAGCCGGTGTTTTGCGCTTGGTTCCAATAACCTTGCGGCCTTTGCGCACAAGCTGATTAATAGTCGGCATATCAGTATTTCCTTTCTTTTTTATCTCTATATTTATTGCTCAAATTAAGAAGTGGGAATGTTTCTTCCTGCCCCTTGAAGAAGAACTTATTATCTTCGAGATCAAACTGATCTTCATCGTCCATAATATCTTCGCCTTCGCTGGCAGTAATCTTTAGTTTGCGATATTTTTTGAATCCTGTTCCAGCTGGTATGATGCTACCTATAATAACATTTTCTTTCAGGCCATCGAGATTATCGATCTTGCCTTCGATTGCAGCCTGCGTAAGGACTCTCGTTGTCTCCTGGAACGATGCTGCTGCAAAGAAGCTCTCTGTTGAGAGGGATGCCTTTGTGATTCCGAGCAATAGCGGTTCATAGCGAGCGGGTTCTCCGCCTTCTGCGCCAACACGTCTATTTTCTTTAATGACAGCACGTTTATCGACGACTTCATTTTCCAGGAATGATGAATCGCCACTTTTTAGAATATTAACCTTCGTAAGCATCTGTCTGATGATTACTTCGATATGCTTATCACTGATGGGTACACCCTGAAGTTTGTAAACGCTCTGGACTTCATCGAGCAGATATTCCTGAACATCTTGTTCACCCTTCACACGAAGAATGTCATGAGGTATAATTGGCCCATCGCAAAGCTGCTGGCCTGCTATAACTTCTGTACCTTTCTGGACAAGAATATGTCTTCCACGAGGAATAGAATATCTTTCGCTTTCGCCCTGATGGCCTTCGACCTGAATCTTCACGCCACCTGTTTTACGGCTCTTTTTGATATTCTTTACAACACCATCGATATCGGATATAACCGCTGGGTCTCTTGGCTTTCTGGCTTCGAATAACTCAGAAACTCGCGGCAAGCCACCTGTAATATCCATCGATTTTGATTGTGATCTTGCAAGTTTAGCAAGAGATTGTCCTGCTTTGACAAATTCACCATCATGAATCAATATTTGCGCACCGGTCGGAATCAGATAGTTTTTAGTTTTTCCGCTATTGCTGGTAATATTGATCTGCGGCCTAAGCGAACGGTCTTTAGAATCGATGATGACTGCCTGTTTCATCATATCTTCATCGACTTTTTCTGTGATCGTTACATCAGGTATAATATCAATAAATTCTACTTTACCATCGATATCCGAAAGAATCGGATTGATATATGGTTCGAATTCATAAAGAATATCATTTGGTTTAACGACCTGTTCATCTTCGATATGAAGAATTGAGCCATATGGCAATTCGTATTTATGTGTAAGGCCTTCATCAGATTCGATAAGAATCTCGCCAGAGCGCCCCAAAACAACATGTTTTGTTTTATCTTCGGGATGTTCAATTTTTCTAACACGGCTGAATTTGACTTTACCGCCAAATTTTGTTCGTACTTCAGACTGTTCCGAAACGCGGGATGCAATACCACCGATATGGAAAGTTCTCAGCGTAAGCTGTGTACCCGGCTCACCGATTGATTCACCAGCAATAATACCGATAGCTTCACCAAGTTTGACATATTTCTCTGTTGTAAGGTCCAGGCCATAGCATTTCGAACAAACGCCTTTTTCGGATTCGCATGTAAGAACGCTTCGAATATTGACTTCTTCGATACCCTTTTCTTCTATGATATCTGCATCTTCTTCGGTAATCAGTTTACCATGTTCTACTATAATATCATCTGTAATAGGATCGAATATATCTTCATTAGAGACTCTTCCGATTATTCTATCGCGAAGATGGATATGGACTTTTTCGCCTTCTTTTAGCGCGCGTCTAACAACACCCTGAATAGTTCCACAATCATGCTCGGTAACAGTAACCGCTTGTGCAACATCGACCAGACGTCTTGTAAGGTAACCGGCATCAGCTGTCTTAAGCGCTGTATCGGCAAGGCCTTTTCTCTGGCCATGAGTCGATATAAAGTATTCAAGAACAGTCAAGCCTTCGCGGAAATTCGATAAAATTGGAGTTTCGATTGTTTCCTGTCCTGTAAGTTCCTTTTGCGGTTTTGCCATAAGTCCACGAATTCCGGCAAGCTGCCTAACCTGGTCCTGTGAACCACGAGCGCCAGAATCGACCATCATACCCAAAGCATTAAAACCATGTTGGTCTTTCATGAGAGTTTGATGCAATTCTTCTGTTATTTGCAACTGAGCATTAGTCCAGATATCTATAACTGCATTATAACGTTCGCCTTCGGTGATTACACCTTTCTTTCTGGATTTTTCTACTCTTTCGACCTGTTTTCTCGACTTCTCGATGATTTTGGTTTTTGCTTTCGGAACAACAAGGTCATCAACACCAAGAGAGATAGCACCCCTTGTGGCATATTTATATCCTATATCTTTAAGCCTATCTAGAAAGAAAACTGTCTCTTCTTTTCCCATTTTATGATAAACTTTTTTGACAAGTTTTCTAATAGTTCCTTTTTTCAGTAGTAGATTCTCGAATTCCATCCCTTCCGGCATGATTTCCCAAAAAATAATTCTTCCAACGATAGTTTCCCACATTTTGCCGTCTATTCGACATTTGATTTGTGCATTAAGCCCAACTCTTCCGTGATCAAATGCTATTCTAACCTCATCGGGAGAAGAGAAAACTTCGCCTTCGCCGACATCGCCGGAAAGAACTTTTGTCATATAATAAAGGCCGAGTACCATATCCTGTGAAGCTGTTGCAAGCGGCTCACCATTAGATGGAGAAAGGACATTATGCGGTGAAAGCATAAGCATATGCGCTTCCATTTGAGCTTCATAAGATAAAGGAACATGCACAGCCATCATGTCGCCATCGAAGTCGGCATTGAATGCATTACAAGCCAATGGATGTAGCTGAATTGCTTTACCTTCGACAAGCCTTGGATAGAAAGCCTGAATACCAAGCCTATGCAAAGTTGGAGCGCGATTAAGCATTATAGGATGATCTTCGATAATCTCCTCGAGCAAGTCCCATATCTCCGCTCTATTGTCTTCTACCAGCTTTTTGGCCTTTTTCACCGATTGTGTAAAGCCTTTTTCCTCGATTTTTCTAATGATAAGTGGTTTAAAAAGCTCCAGTGCCATTCCTTTTGGTAGTCCACATTGATGAAGTTTCAGATTCGGGCCAACAACAACAACCGATCGACCAGAATAATCGACTCTTTTACCCAACAGGTTCTGCCTAAATCGGCCTCTTTTACCTTTGAGCAGGTCAGATAGAGATTTCAAAGGCCTTTGGTTTCTTCCAACTACTGGGCTTGGAAGCTTATTATTATCCAAAAGCGCATCGACAGCTTCTTGAAGCATTCTCTTTTCATTACGGAGAATCACTTCTGGAGCGCGAATATCCATAAGCTTCTTGAGTCTATTGTTTCTATTTATCAACCTTCTATATAAATCATTAAGATCGCTGGTTGCGAATCTTCCGCCCTCGAGAGGCACTAGTGGCCTTAAGTCTGGAGGAATCACCGGAACTACATGAAGAACCATCCATTCAGGATTATTGGGTGATTGCCTTAGCGCTTCAACAACCTCGAGCCTTTTTAGAAATTTCTTTTTCTTATTCTTGGAATTTTCGATTTTGATAGCGGCACGTAATGATGATGCCAGATCATCGAGATCTAGATTCTTCAGAAGTTTTTCGATTGCGGGGGCTCCGATTCCTGCTTCGAATTCCAGTCCTCGCATTTTAAGTTCGTCATAATCATTCATATCCAAAAGTTGTTTTTGCTGGAGCCCTGTTTTTTCGGGATCGCCAGGATCGATGACAACAAACTTTTCATAATATATGATGCTCTCGAGTTGAGGTTTAGTCATATCCATAAGAAGGCGTAGCCTGCTTGGAAGTGATCTTACATACCAGATATGTGTAACAGGTACAGCCAATTCGATATGCCCCATTCTCTCACGCCTGACACGAGATTTGGTTATCTCTACACCACAGCGGTCGCATTCAACATTCTTGAATCTAATGCCTTTATATTTGCCACAGGCACATTCCCAGTCCTTTGTAGGCCCGAAAATCCTTTCGCAAAAAAGACCATCTCTCTCTGGCTTGAAAGTCCTGTAATTAATGGTCTCAGGCTTTGTTACTTCGCCAAAGCTCCAGCTTCTTATCGTATCTGGACTGGCAAGTAGTATTTGTATTCTGCCAAAATCTAATGTTCGGGGATTGCCCTTCATTTTACATCACCTGCTCTTCATCAAGAAGTTGTATATCAAGCCCCAGACTTCTGAGCTCTTTTATCAAAACATTAAACGATTCTGGAATACCTGGCTCTGGTGGATTCTCGCCTTTGACGATTGCTTCGTAAACCCTGGCGCGTCCTGCTACATCATCACTTTTTACAGTAAGCATTTCCTGCAAGGTATAGGCTGCGCCATAGGCTTCTAATGCCCAAACTTCCATTTCTCCGAAACGCTGTCCACCCATTTGAGCTTTTCCGCCAAGGGGTTGCTGCGTCACCAGTGAATATGGCCCAATCGATCTTGCATGGAGCTTGTCATCTGCAAGATGCGAAAGCTTTAGAACATACATCTTACCAACCGCACATGAATTATCGAAAAACTCGCCTGACATACCATCGCGCAAATGCGTCTTTCCATCGAGAGATACACCTGCTTCTTTCATAAAGGCTTTGATTTCATCGATAGTAGCACCGCTAAAGACTGGTGTCTGGCACTTTTTATCCAGCTTGGATAGTGCCCAACCAAGATGAGTTTCCAGGACCTGGCCGATATTCATTCTGGATGGAACGCCCAGTGGATTAAGAACAATATCCACGGTTCTTCCATCAGGCAAAAATGGCATATCCTCATCGGGTACTATAATCGAGACAACCCCCTTATTACCATGTCTTCCAGCCATCTTATCACCGACCTGGACTTTTCTCTTCATAGCAACATCCACCTTGACGAGTTTCAGAACGCCCGGAGGCAATTGGTCGCCACGGAGAATCTTATTCCTTTCGATTTGTAAGTCTTCATTGGCCTCGGCGATAAGTTTATCAGCAATTTTTAATATGTCACGAATCGTTTCATTCTTTTTCTTATCGGTTGTCCAGTCGAGTTTGGGATCGATTGATTCAATCTTAAGAACCTTGATCTTAGATGCCTTCATAATCTCGCCTTTGGGGGCAATAGGCACTTTGCTCTCACGGTCAACCATTTGATTTATTGGTGTTTCTTCTAATATTTTCTTGATCTTCTTATTTCTTTTTTGTTCAATTTTTCTTATCAACCGTTGATTTGCAGCTTCAAGCTCTGCAATTTTCTTTTTCTCTGTATCTCTTTCATTCTTGGTGAAAGTCTTACGAGAAAGACACATAGTATTTATAACAACGGCTTTCATTCCGGAAGGCGCTTTCTTGGACTTGTTTTTGACATCCCCAGCTTTTTCACCGAATATCGCTCTGAGCAGCCGTTCTTCTGGTGTTGATTCTTTTTCGCCTTTTGGAGTAATTTTACCGACTAGAATATCGCCAGCTTCTATTTCTGCACCAACCCGAATAATTCCGCGTTCATCTAAGTCTTTAACGACATCGTCCGAAACATTAGGAAGCTCTCGTGTTATTTCTTCGGGTCCAAGCTTTGTTTCACGGACCTGTACTTCAAACCTCACTATGTGTATCGAAGTGAATAAATCTTCTCGAACAAGTCTTTCCGAAAGAACAATAGCATCCTCGAAATTGTAGCCTCTCCAGGGCATAAATGCAACAGTAAGCTCTTTACCGAGAGAAAGTTCGCCCTGGCAACATGCCTGGCCATCAGCGACTGGTTGGCCACGTTTGACCATTTGTCCAGGTTTTACAATTGGTTTCTGATTAACAGCAGTATCCTGATTGCTTCTGGTAAACTTCTTCAAATTATATTCATCTATTAAATTGGTTTCGAAAACAGGATTAAGTTCATCTTGATTAGGTTGTATCAATATTTTATCTGCATCGACATATTTTACTTCTCCGCCTCTTTTTGCGGTAACCACAGCACCAGAATCGATTGCTACCTTTTCTTCTAAACCAGTAGCAACGATTGGCCTTTCGGTTACCATAAGCGGTACAGCCTGTCTTTGCATATTCGAGCCCATTAAAGCTCTATTAGCATCATCATGTTCCAAAAAGGGAATCAATGATGCTGCGACACCCACCAACTGAACTGGTGAGATATCCATAAATTCGATATCTTCGGCAGGCGCCATTAGAATATCGGCTCTTTGTCTGGCAAAAACCTTATCAGCTCCGATATAGCCATCATCATCTACAGGTATATTTGCCTGTGCGATAGTGTAAACATCCTCGTCATCTGCTGTAAGATACGCAATTTCATTGGTAACTTTTTTATCGATGACTTTTCTATATGGTGTCTCAAGAAAGCCATATTCATTTATTCTGGCATATACCGATAGTGACGTAATTAGGCCAATATTTTGTCCTTCAGGGGTCTCGATTGGACACATTCTTCCATAATGAGTGTAATGAACATCGCGAACTTCAAAACCGGCACGTTCTCTTGTTAGGCCGCCGGGGCCAAGAGCTGAGAGCCTTCTTTTATTAGTCATCTCGGCAAGTGGATTGACTTGATCCATAAACTGCGAAAGCTGCGATGAGCCGAAGAAACTATTCAATGCAGCATTAACCGTCTTGGCATTAACAAGCTTTTGTGGAGTGAGTTCTTCATTTTCTTTGAGTCGCATCCTTTCGCGGACAGTTCTATTCATTCTTGCCATAGCAATTTGGAATTGCTGCTGAACAAGCTCGCCAACAGTTTTGACTCTTCGATATCCCAGATGGTCGATATCATCGAGATTTTCTTTTCCGTGGCGAAGATCGATAAGGTGTTTGAGTACTTCGACAAAATCGGTAATTGTAAGCCCTAATTCATCAGCAGGGACATCCAAGCCAAGCCTGAAATTAATCTTGAAACGGCCGACTTTTTCGAGATTTATTCTTTTTCTATCAAAAATATATTCATCGAGAGCAGTATCTATCTCGCTATCTTCTAAAACTTCGCCAGAACGAATAGTCGCGACCAGCTCTCTTATAGCATCTTCTGTTGTTTCTGTTTCATCTGATGCGAGAGAATAAAACAGAACAGGTACTTCTCTTGGTTCATCGAAATATACAGCTTTGACCTTTTTGATATCATTTTCCAAAAGCAGGTCTATTAATTCTGTGGTGAGTGGCATTCCGGTTTCTGCGAAGAGTTCACCAGTTTCTTTATTAAGAATATCTTCAGCAAGGTAGCAGAATTCTGATCGTTCTTTTCCTTCTTCGGTATCCAATTTAAGTTCTTCGATATCGTAGAAAAGTTCTATCATCTCGGTATCGTCATAACCGAAAGCCCTGAGTAAAGTGGCAAAAGTGATCTTTTGTTTTGAACCGAAATAAACATAAAGTGCGTCTTTAATATCAAATTTGAATTCAATCCATGCACCCTGACTTGGAATAATTCTCGCAGAATATAAAATTGTTCCATTTGGATGTTTCTTCTTATCAAAAAATACGCCAGGTGATCGATGCAATTGTTTAACGATAACTCTTTCAGCGCCATTGATTACAAAGCCTCCATTAGAAGTCATCATCGGCATATCGCCAAGATATGTTTTTCCTTCGATAGCTTCTTTGAAACGGGTATCATCAGCATCATTATCGAAAACCTTTAAAACAAATTTGACTCTTAATGGAGCCACATAAGACATATTCCATTTTTTACACTCATCAACAGTATAGGAAGGTCTTCCAATTTCATATTCGACGAAATCTAATTCAAATTTTTCATAGATATCTCTAACGGGAAAACTGTCCTGAAATACTTTCTGTAGGCCGATATCTTCTCTTTCATCGGGTGGAATATCAGTTTGCAGGAATTGATTAAAAGATTCTACTTGTTCCCTTAATAAATAAGGAGGTTTAAGTACCATTTCGATTTTGGAAAAGTCAATTCTACCGTTTTCAGTTTCCTTGAATGAATTGACATCAATAGCAGACTTTTTAGGCATCTGTTCAACCCTCCCGGGAGCGAGTTAAAATGGACATCCTATTAATTGAGTTGAATGTCATATTTGCTTCATCTATAATTTTTATGTAATTGAGAACATAATGCCGGTCACATTTTTCCCTAATTTTAGAGAAAAAGACTGGCATTATGCCCTTAAAGTTTTCGCATATAAGCGACACTTATTATTTAATCTCAATCGTAGCGCCAACTGCTTCAAATTTTTCTTTGAGCTGGTCGGCTTCATCCTTTGTTACGTCTTCTTTAATAGCAGCGGGAAGATCGCCTTCTACAAAGCCTTTGGCTTCTTTAAGTCCCATATTTGTAACAGCACGGACTTCTTTGATGACTTTAATCTTCTGTGAGCCGAAATCTTTGAGCATAACGTCAAAGGATGTTTTTTCTTCTTCTTCTTCGGCTTCTGCGGCACCTGGTGCAGCACCTCCTGCGACCATCATCGGTGCAGATGCAGATACGCCAAACTTATCTTCTAATGTCTTTACTAGTTCGGATAATTCGAGAACAGTAAGAGCTTCTACTTTCTCTACAATTTCCTGAACATTCTGGCTGAGGTCCTCTGGCATTTTTCCTCCTGTAGAATTATTATATCCTTAGTTTTCAACCTGCGCAATTGCCATTTAACTGGAGCTTTTCGTGATAAAGGTGAATTGTGGTGTGGTAAAACCTTCATTCAAAAAAGTCAGCTTGCGCTAATTGTTTTGTTCTTTTTTGTCTTTGATCTGCCCTAAAGCATAAACGAGATTTCTCTGAAGGCTAGAGAAGATTCCGAGAAATCCTGTCATTGGTGATGCAAGGACATTTACTAGTTTGCCTCTTAGTTCTTCTGGAGAATCCATCGAAGCGAATTTATCGAATGTAAGTTCACCATCATAGATATCTTTTTCTACCAGAATTGCTTTAACTTTGGGCAACTCATTTTCTTTGTGAAATTCTTTTATAACTTTTGCCGGTGTTACTGGGTCGCTTCCAGCTAAAATAACTGCGGTTGGTTCATGTAAGTAGCTTTCGAGTTTTTCTTTGTCTTCGAATTCCCATGCTCTTTTCAACAGTCTATTTTTAGCGACTCTAACAGTAATGCCGGTTTTTCTAAGCTCATTTCTTAGAGTTTCGAATTGTTCAACCGTAAGGCCTCTATAATCAGCAAGATAGAATACTTCATTCTCGTTGAGAAGACCTGTAAGATGTTCAATTTCCTGTTTTTTTTCTAAATTCGGCATATATCACTCGCTTGTTTTTTTGTGTTCTAGGGTGTTCTTTTGGCTACAAAATCGGACATGTCGATTTTATATCCGTGTCCCATTGTAGATGATAAAGTAACACCGGTAAAATAAATACCTTTAACAGATGCTGGCCTCTGTTTGTGCAGTACATCTAAAAGTGCGACTACATTTTCTCTTAGAGCTTCAACATCGAAAGATACTTTGCCAACTGGAGCGTGAACCACACCAGCTTTATCGACTCTGAAAGATATTTTTCCAGCTTTAGCTTCTTTAACTGCTCTTTCAATGTCCATTGTTACAGTCCCGGTTTTGGGGTTTGGCATAAGCCCTCTCGGACCAAGAACCCTTCCGAGTTTACCAACAACGCTCATCATATTTGGTGCAGCAATCGCCACATCAAAATCCAGCCAACCTTCTTGAATTTTCTCTGCATATTCTTCACCGACATAATCGGCGCCTGCATTTTTGGCCTCTTCAGCCTTATCGCCTTTGGCAAAAACCAGAACCTTCACATCCTGACCTGTGCCATTAGGAAGCACGAGTGTTCCTCGCACCATCTGATCGGCATGTCTTGGATTTACATTTAGATTTGCCGAAAGTTCGACAGTTTCATCGAAATTAGCGAAAGAATTCTCTTTTACCAATTCAATAGCATCTTTTATTTTATGCTTTTGTCTGCTATCGACTTTTTCGGCAATATTATTGTATTTCTTTCCGTGTTTTGCCATTTTACACCTTTTCTTTAACTTCGATACCCATACTTCGGGCAGTGCCTTCGATTACTTTCATTGCGCCTTCAATGTCAACAGAATTAAGATCATCCATTTTGATTTCAGCGATCTTTCTGACATCTTCTTTCGAGACTTTTCCAACTCGGACTTTTCCTGGTTCAGATGAACCTTTGTCTTTCTTGGAAGCTTTTTTAATAAGGTCAGATGCCGGTGGTGTTTTGGTAATAAATGAAAATGAGCGATCTTTATAGACCGAAATTTCAACCGGTATTACATAACCTTGTTTATCTGGCGCAGAAGTAATTGAATTAAACTGCTTACAGAAGTCCATGATTGCGATTCCTGCCTGACCAAGTGCTGGTCCGACTGGAGGAGCAGGTGTCGCTTTTCCAGCGGGTATCTGAAGCTTGATTACCTGTACAACTTTTTTCTTTGATTTAGCCATGAATTGCTCCTTAAACTACTTCCTGTCTTCCTTTATCTGTAGGAAATCCACCTCGACGGGGGTCAGACGGCCGAATATCGAAACCATAACTTTTACTTTGCCACGTTCGGGGTTAACTTCTTTAATGATTCCAGCGAAATCCTTGAATGGACCATCGACTACCTTGACTGGGTCGCCAACAGAAAATGGAATCTCCATTCGCTGCTCTTGAGATTTGCCTTCCATTCGGCTTCTGATGTTTTCATACTCGTCTTCGCTCATTGGCTTTGGCGTGGGGCCGCCTTTTAGAAAATCGATTACTCCTGGAATATTCGAAACAAAACTCTGGGCTTCCTCCGTCATTTCCATCTTCACCAAAACATAGCCTGGGAAGAATTTTCGATTTACTGTCTTTTTCTTGCCATGTTGCATCTCAACAACAGTTTCCGTTGGAATGAGAACCTCAACGATTCTCTCATCGTATCCATGCTGCCTAATGGCATTTTCAAGATACTTTTGTACTTTCATCTCTTTGCCTGAAAGTACCCTTACTACATACCAATCGTAATTTTTAGTCTCTTCAGTCATCAATCAAGTCTCACTATCTGGTCTTTTATTATACTTTCCCTAAATTAAATCAGGGTATAAATCTTATCATATACGAAAATAGCTGATCAAATCCGAACACAATCGCCGAAAGAATTATCGAAAAAAGTATCACTGCTGTTGTTAGGCCAATAAGCTCATCTTTTGTCGGCCATCTCACATGTTTGAACTCGATCTGGACTTCTTTAAGGAATTCTATGAGCTTTCGCAAAATTTCCTCCTACAAACAGGCCCGGAGGGACTCGAACCCCCAACAACCGGTTTTGGAGACCGGGATTCTTCCAATTGAACTACAGGCCTATTTAGTCTCTTTATGTTTGGTCCTCTTGTCGCAAGCAGGACAATACTTCACAAATTCTTGACGTTCGGGATGATTTCGGCGATTCTTCGTCGTAACGTAGTTCCGCAACTTACATTCCGTACAAGCAAGTGTTATAATATCTCTTTTCTTTTTCTTCGCCATTAAAAACCCTACTATTTATGGGGCCCTTTATTCATGGTAGAAGAAAGAGCCCGTTAATTACAAATTTATCTTAGTCGAATACTTCTGCAACAACACCGGATGCGATTGTTCTTCCACCTTCGCGAACTGCGAAACGAAGACCCTGCTCCATAGCGATCGGATAGATAAGCTCGGCAGTAAGTGTTACATTATCGCCAGGCATGACCATCTCAACGCCTTCTGGTAACTGCATTGTTCCTGTAACATCAGTTGTCCTAAAGTAGAACTGTGGGCGATATCCACTGAAGAATGGCTTATGTCTGCCACCTTCGTCCTTTTTAAGAACGTATATTTCGCCTTTGAATTTCGTATGCGGCTTGATGCTGCCGGGTTTTGCAAGAACCATTCCACGTTCTATCTCGTCCTTTTTGATTCCACGGAGAAGCAATCCAACATTATCACCAGCATGTGCTTCATCGAGAATCTTTCTGAACATCTCGACAGATGTAACAACAGTCTCGACTGTCTCTTTGACACCAACACGCTCGACTTTGGTACCAGAAACAATCTTTCCACGATCGATACGGCCAGTTGCCACTGTTCCACGGCCAGTGATTGTAAATACATCTTCAACTGGCATAAGGAATGGCTTATCGACATCGCGTTCTGGAGTTGGAATATGTTCATCGACCTTCTCCATCAGTTCCCAGATGCACTGGAATTCATCAGAATCGGCATCGAATCCCTCTTCGAGGCCTTTTGTCATTGCCCGAAGTGCGCTACCTTTGACTATGGGAATATCATCTCCAGAGAAACCATATTGGTCGAGAAGCTCGATAACTTCCATCTCTACAAGCTCGAGAAGTTCTTCATCATCCATAAGATCAACTTTGTTGATGAAAACCACCATAGCTGGAACACCAACCTGATGTGCGAGGAGAATATGTTCTCTTGTCTGAAGCATAGGTCCATCAGGAGCAGAAACAACTAAAATAGCTCCGTCCATCTGAGCAGCACCTGTGATCATGTTCTTGACATAGTCAGCATGACCCGGGCAGTCGATATGTGCATAGTGTCTTTTTTCTGTAGAATACTCCACATGAGCAGTATTAATAGTTATACCACGCTCTTTTTCTTCTGGAGCATTGTCGATTTCTTCAAACTTCTTGACTTCGGAGTCACCTTTTTGTGCAAGAAGCATGGTGATAGCAGCAGTAAGAGTGGTCTTACCGTGGTCGATATGCCCGATTGTGCCAACATTGACATGGGGCTTATCTCTCTTAAAATGTTCTTTAGCCATCTCTTCTCCTTTTTTGGATATTTAATAATTTTTCATTCATTTCTAATTTATTATTCTAAAATTAGCCCAAGACGAGGATTGAACTCGTGACCTCCTCCTTACCAAGGAGGTGCTCTACCACTGAGCTACTTGGGCGTAATTAGCGGGAAACGGGGGTCGAACCCGCAACCCTCAGCTTGGAAGGCTGATGCTCTAGCCAATTGAGCTATTCCCGCAATGGATATATCAAAAATGGAGGGGGGCGGATTCGAACCACCGAAGGCTTAGCCAGCAGATTTACAGTCTGCCCTCGTTGACCGCTTGAGTACCCCTCCATTTAATTTCTATACGAAGCTCTACCCAGTGTAGTGTATATTATATTTCAAAGACCCATCAATTTATGGAGCCAGCGAGAGGAGTCGAACCCCCGACCGGCTGATTACAAATCAGCTGCTCTACCACCTGAGCTACGCTGGCACATTGAATTAGTTTTCAAATTAGCGCTTCAGATTCAGAAGCGATATCCATACAACTTCTCAAATAAAATGCTTTCAAAATTATTGTCAAGGAAAAGATTTATATTGGGCTATTTTTTTTCAGACTTTTTTTACTTTTCAAATATCGCCAGCAATAATAATTACTTTCATACAAATTGGCAAACAAAATATTGCTAAAATTAAAAATAATTGAATTTATTTACGTTTTACATCAGAGAAAGAAAATAATAAGAGTAAACTATTTACTAAGGCTGCTATCAGATTCGACTGCCTCATCGATTTCTCCTGAATATATAAGCTTATCGATATATTCATTGCTGAGATTTACCTTCACTCCATCTACCAAAATCTCGAAAAGTTTGCTTTCGAGATAACCCAGCCCTTCTCCGGTTTTCGCCGATACTGTTATTGCAAAAGGAAATTTCCTTCTTATCGATTTTACATCATCCTTGGATAATCTGTCAGCCTTATTTAATACTAAAATAGATTCTTTTTTATCGAGTTTCAATTCCTTTAATATATTGCTGACAGTTTCTATATGCTCTACTAATGCTTCATGTGAAATATCAGCAACAATCATAAGCAAATCCGACTCTTTTGCCTCTCCCAATGTGCTTTTGAACGATTCGATAAGGTCATGTGGAAGCTTTTTGATGAAGCCGACGGTATCGGTTAACAATAATGTGCTTTGCTCTTCGGAAATAAAGCCTTTTGAATCGACCAATCTCCTTGTTGTAGGGTCTAAGGTAGCAAAGAGCTTATCCTCGACGTATGCATCGGCGCCTGTTAATTTATTAAGAAGTGTAGATTTGCCTGCATTTGTATATCCGATGAGTGCGACTCTCTTCTGAGAAAACCTTCTGGATCTTCTCGTTTTTCTTTGCTTTTCTAATTTCTCCAGCTTCTTTTTTAGTTCTGTAATACGTTTTTGTATCACTCTCTTATCGGATTCTATCTGTTTTTCGCCAGGGCCGCGCATTCCGATTCCGCCTCTTTGTCTTTCGAGATGTTCCCACATGCCGGATAATCTGGGAAGCAGATATTCCAATTGCGCAAGATTGACCTGAACTTTGGCCTCCGCTGTATGGGCACGTGATGCAAATATATCAAGAATAAGGCCGCTTCGGTCTAAAATTTTGCATTCGGGTAGTTTTTGGGATAGATTTCTAACCTGGCTGGGTTTTAGGTCATTATCAAATACAACAGTATCGGCATTTTGCCTCTTGACGATATTCTTGAGTTCATTTAATTTGCCTTTGCCTATGATATACCTCGGATCGGGATGGAGCATTCTTTGCGTAAGCTTCGCAACTACTTTGCCCCCGGCAGTTTCAACGAGAAAACCAAGCTCATCTAGATCCTCCAGGCCAATTATTTGATTCTCAAATACACCAACAATTACAACTTTTTCTTTAGATTTATTATGGTCTATCAAATCCAAACCCCTTAATCATTAAATTCGACTTTAGCTATGTGGGAAAGGCCTCTGTGTTTTTGGGCAAAATCGAGTCCATAGCCAACAACAAATTTATCTTCGATATCAAATCCTGAATATTTCGGCTTTAATGCTACTGTTCTTTTGACATCTTTAATCAGAAGACATGCCGTTTCAAGAGAAGCTGGTTTTCTGATATGGAAGTATTCATCCAGGTATTCTAATGTTAACCCAGAATCAAAAATATCTTCGACCAAAATTACATGCTTGCCCTGTATATCGGTCTCAAGGTCTTTGACCATTTGAACAACGCCGGAGCTTTTTGTTGATTCGCCATAGCTCATAACAGAAAGAAAATCAATCGTAAAATCTATATCGAGTTTTCTACAAAGGTCGGCTGCAAAGATGAAGCTCCCTTTGAGAATAGGTACGATAACAGGATTTTTGCCTTTATAGTCTTTTGAAATTTGCTTTGCAAGTTTATCGACCTTGCTCTCGATTTCTTCTTTAGAAATAAGCTTAACAAGCTTGTAATTTTTTGCCATAAAACTTCCTTTTTTTTGATATAAATTGAACTGCGAAGCCATAATATATCTTATGTTTTATTGCATTCAAATATATCTATATTAGTTTTCTCTTGCACAACTAAAAAGTAAATGTTTTTTCTTCTCAAAGCAAGAAAGTTCTTGAATTTATGGATTCGAAACAATAATAGATACCTCGATCCAGCTTTATCAAGATTTTAAAAGCCTTATCTGCTTATTATTAATGGGTTTATAAGTATTATAAAATAACCATATTAGTGATTTGGTAAAAGTGTAGATAATCATCTAATCTCGTTATAGAGCTTTGCCCATCTCTCTCGTTACAAAGCTCTGCTTTGTAACGTATAATTTTTCGAAGCTCTGCTTCGATTTTGCTTTGCCACTGATGGAAGCAGAGCTTCGCAATTAGAGTTAAAGGAGTTTTTTGGGTTAAGCTTGTAAAAAACTTAATGCTGGATCAGAGTTAATATTACTGAATAATTGTATTGCTACAAAAATACGCCAGCGAGGACTCGAACCCCGGGCCTGTGGAACCGGAATCCACCGCTCTATCCACCTGAGCTACTGGCGCATTTACCAATAAGATAAAGAAAAGTAAAAGTAAAGCAAGACAATAAAGAGAAAAAATCCAGGAGCATTAAAAATATTAATATTAAATAAATATCAAATTAACATAAAATTATCTTGACTATTAGCATTAAACGTAGCTATATTCTATTTGACTCTAATAAGTTGTCATATTACATATTAAAAGACAATTAGATGTCATCTTTGAAAATAGTTTAATTATTGTGATGTTATAAAACATCTAAGCTAATTGTTTTAGTTTTTTAGAAATTCAAAAGCTAAAACATCAAAAGGAGGGTTTATGCCTGTTGGCCGTGTAAAAAGATTTGATGAGAAAAAAGGATATGGTTTCATTGTGTCTGATGAGCATTCACAAGATATTTTTGTTCATTATTCAGACATTGTCGATGAAGATGGCTTCAAAACTCTTACACCGGGAGAAGAAGTCGAATTCGAGGTTTCTGAAGGTGATAAGGGCTTAAAAGCGATTAATGTCAAAAAAGTTTAGTACTACATAAAATTGTGATAAAAGAGCGGGCAATTATTCTGTCCGTTTTTTTTATTTTAAAAAAAATATGGACAAAATCCTCTAATACCCTTTTCTTAAAGATTCATTTTGTTTGAAAATGTTTAGAAAGGATTATTTTGAAGATACTTTTTATTGCTGATATATTTGGAAAAGCCGGTAAATATGCAGTCTATAGTCAGATTGATGAGCTGAAGAAAGAGTACAAACCTGACATTATAATCGCAAATGGAGAAAATATCGCAGGCGGTTTTGGCATCACACCAAATCTCGCAAGCAAGCTATTTCATTATGGCGTGGATGTCATCACTCTTGGCAATCATACCTTCGATAGAAAAGAAATCGAAGACTATCTCGATGATAATGACCGAATAATAAGGCCCTACAATTTTCCTCCGGGGAATCACGGCCGGGGAAAAATGGTCTATGAATTCGATGATGGCAGAAAACTGGGAATAGCTGTTCTTCAGGGACGAATTTTTATGAACAATATCGATTGTCCGTTTCGAGCTGCCGATGAAGTCATAACGCAATTGCGAGAGGAAACAGTTAATATATTTGTGGATTTCCATGCCGAGACTACGTCCGAAAAACGCGCCTTTGGTAATTATCTCGATGGACGCGTTAGCGCAGTTTGTGGGACTCATACACATGTCCAAACATCTGATAATCAGATTCTAAAAGGTGGAACCGCCTTTATTACAGATTGCGGCATGACGGGGCCTCATGATTCTGTAATCGGTGTTAAGACAGACCTAATCGTTAAACATCTTATCTCTGGTAGAAGAGTCTATTTCTCGCCTTCCAAACAGGGGGCAAGGCTTCAAGGCGTAGTTGTCGATATCGATGATGATACCGGCTATGGTCAGAATATCGATAGGCTCGATATAGAAGTCGAAGGTTTCCGCGATGATTGATCTCCCCAAAAAAGCAAAAAAGATAATAGAACAGCTCGATATGAAGCCACTTAATGTAGAAGGCGGCTTTTTTGTCGAAACTATGAGGCCGAAAACAGAAATAAAAATCGGCCAAAGAAAACGAGAACTATATACAACAATATACTTCCTTCTTGCGCCCGGCCTTGTGTCTTTGCCACATGTACTAAAATCCGATGAAATATGGCATTTCTATTTCGGTGACCCGGTTTGTTTGAGAATTTTTGAAAGCAAAAGACAGGTAAGGGATATCATTCTGGGTGATAATCTCGACTATAATCAAAAACCACAGGCTCTGGCCAAAGCCGGGGAAATACAGGCAGCATACCCTCTGGAAAGCCAGGAAGGATTCAGCCTGATGGCTACAACTGTTGTACCGGCGTTTGTTTATAAGGATTTCGAGCTGGTAGATATTGAAGAGCTGAAAAAGCACTACCCGATGAAATTTATCGAGCCATTTCTCTTTTAAAGTCATATATAAATAAAATCTATAATATATAATGCATTTAAAGCAAAAGGCCTTACTGATGTTTTAGCCTGAAAAGTATGACAATGCGGAACAGCACATTGTCTATAAACACCTGCAATCAATGTCTTACAGGCACTCTTGTCTCGACCCCGGCAGGCATATTCCTGCGGAATTCCATGAAATTTCGTATCAGGCGCTCTGCCTTTGATGAATCTATAGCAAAAACAAGAATCGAATCATCCGCACAAATTTCATTTTGTGGACTTACCCAACTTCCGCATTTAATCCATGAGCTATCTACATGGAAAAATTCATAGATTATTGCGATTTGGGGCTTTTCATTTTCGATAAAACATCTTATCGTATCCATATGTCTATCTTGTCTTTCTGCTACCGGAATCGCAAGTTCTTTTGTTCCAAGGCCATAGGGGTCGATTAGCTGAAATTCTGCCAGGAAACTGGGGGCACCAATATCATTAACCACGATTGTTTCGCCTTCATAAAATCGCTCGATAAACTTCCCTATCTGATACTGCTGCCGATATATGGTATGTGGCGCCCTACTGACTATTCGATAAGAATCGATTGTCCTGAAACCGATCAGCCCGATAGTTAAAACAAAGGCTACAATAATCACTATCTTCCTGGTGATGCTGCCTTTAATAAATCCAAATGCCTGTCGATAGGAATTGAAAAAGACAAATATTCCTATAGCATAAAGATATGCTTCGTAACGATATAGCCATCCAAATCTTGATACATGCGAATGAGCAAAAAATGTCAAAATAAAAAGGCCAGTTAAAATAGTTCCCAGAGCAAAGAGCTTTTTTTTATTTTTAATTAAGAAAATAAAAACCGCTATATTCCATCCAATGATTGGCAGAACATAAGGGAATTTAAAGGGTTGGTACAGGAAATTCACAAATAGCTTAGCAATATTCTTAAAGCTATCGAAGTTGCCCGTATTGCCTTTTATCACCAGCGATGTCGGCAGAAAATGCCATCCATTCGACTTTGCGATAATTCCCATCACAATAATTGGGATAAAGCCAAGTAAAAGAAGCAAGAAAGCCCGGCCAAACCGCTTCATATATATAAGAACCAAAAAAACAGCCATCACCATAAAAAGGCCCTCATAACGAGCGCCGACAAGCAAAGGTGCAATAATAAAAGGCCAAACATCACCATTTTCTGATTTATGCAAATCCAAAAGCATAAGCGATGCACGATGTATAAAAATGATAGAGAGCATGATATGCAAATTATGCTCCATGCCAAGCATAGTAATAACCGGTAATGGAATTATGATAACGGATAGAAAGAGCATATACCAGATATCTTTATCTCTGAAGTGCTCTATTTTGGCACAATTATAAAGAGAAATAATTGCTAAAATGCCAAAAATGATATTCAAAATAAAGGGAATAATCTCTTTTATACCAAAAATAGCAAATAATAATGAAATAAGAGCAGTCCAAAGCGGCGATGAAGATGCCGATGCGAAATTTCCATCAGAAAAACCCCATGTTTGGTTTAATGCCATATTTTTGGCAATTGCCATATGAATATATGCATCATCGAGGGCATAAATTAATTTGCCGTCATTGTCTTTTAGGGAAATTATCGCGAAGATCGAAACGATAAAAAGATATAATAATATTGCCAACAGGAGAGCCGTCTTTGCATTTGGAATATTTCTTCTCATGCAAGATGATCGGTTAGAAATGCGATAAGCTGGTCGCTAGTTGTAATCCTTTGAACCCTGACAGGTGCAGAATTAACAAATTCTCGCCCATAAAAGCTTTTTACGATTCTGGTATCGAGTACCAGGAGTGCGCCGATATCAGTTTCGCTTCGTATCAGCCTTCCTATCCCCTGCCGAAATTTTATCACTGCCTCGGGCACGGAATATTCCATGAAGGCATTGCCTCCTCTTTTGGTTATTCTGTCAAGTTGCGCTGCAATGTATGGTTCCGATGGAACTGCGAATGGTAATTTGGCGAGAAGCAGTATCTCCAGGCTTTCGCCGGGAACATCGACGCCTTCCCAGAAGCTCTCTGTACCCAAAAGAACAGATTCTGGCTCTTCGCGAAATGTCCTTGTCAATGAATTGCGTGAGCCGGTAAGGCTCTGCGCCAGGACTGGAATACCTTCTGTCTCGAGAGTTTGCGCGACTGTATTGTAAACATCCTTGAGCATAGCATAGCTTGTAAAAAGTGCCAATGTTCCACGTCTGAGTTTAATAGAAAGCTCGGTAATAAGCTCGGAAAGCTTATCATTAAAATATCGTGATTTTGTCGGCGGCATCCACATCGGAATAGCAAAAACGAGTTGATTCTCGAAATTATAAGGGCTGCTCATAAGAAATGTGCTCACACGCTCTGGTTCCACATGCTGAAAACCGAGCCGATTCATAATGTAGTCGAAATTTCCAGCGATAGATAATGTCGCCGATGTCATAACAACCGACTTTCTGGGCTGAAGAAGAAATTTATACATAAGCTCATCGATATCCAGTGGTGCAAATGCCAGAGATGCATCGGTTTTATCTTTTCCAGATGGTGATTCCATCCACAAAACCCGCTCACCCGCTTCTTTTGGATTCAATAGAATTGTCATAACTCCAGCTATCTCGGTCAATCTTTCACCGGCTGCATGGGCTTCTCCCAAAGCTCGAGAAAGCTTGTCATTCTCGTCATCGGGGATTTCACCCAGAAATACCTCGGTTTTATCGACCAGCTCTAAAATATCGGCAATTAATTTCTCTGCCGGCTTTTTTATCTTTTTGAAAACCTTATTCTCTGAAGTATATCTTTCGCGCACACTGTATCTTGCGCTTTTCCAATTGTAAACCCTTTCCATCTCGCCGGAAAACCTTGTAAAAAAGGCATCGATTTTTTGCATAAGCTCCTGAACATCATCGATAATACCTTTGGAACGATCATCGACATGGCTTCCCGGGCCTTCGTGCTCGGTCCAAAGATTGACTATATCGATAATTGCGCCGCCCTCTTTGGGATATTCGGTGTAAAGCTCAGAAAGTGGCGCCCTAAAACGCCAGGGCGCAATTCCATCGCCAAAATGGTCTGCGGCAACTTTTTCGAGAGAATGTGCTTCGTCTATAATACAGTTATCGTATTCGCCAAGGATCGTATTCGACTCGAGGTCCGAGAAAAGAAGCGCGTGATTAACAACAACGATATTTGCATCGGCAACAGCGCTTCGCACCTTTGTAACAAAGCACTCTTTGTAGAATGGGCATTTTCTTCCGGCACAACTTCTGCCCTCGGCAAGAAGCTTCATCCACAGGAAATGATACCTGCCCTTATTAAATGAAGTATTCTCGACAATATCGCCGCTGTCGGTTTCCCAGAGCCAAATAACAAGCGAAGCAAAGGCATCCAGTTCCGAAAAACTAAGCTGGTCGGGATCACTCAAAAATCTATCGAAGCGGTAACGGCAGATATAATTGGCACGGCCTTTAAGAAGCACAGCCTTGAAATCCACCGGCAAAGCCCTATTCAATACGGGAATATCCTTGAAAAATAGCTGTTCTTGAAGATTCTTGGTTTTCGTAGAAACGACAATTTTCGTATTATTAGCTCTCGACCAAAATATCGATGGAATCAGATATGCAAAGGATTTACCTGTTCCGGTGCCAGCTTCTGCGAGAAGATATTTCGCTTCTTTGAAGGCTTCAAGAACCTTTTCAGACATATTAATCTGAATATCTCTTTCTGCAAATCCCGGTATGAATTTGGGCAATGGCCCATTGAATGATAAAGCCTTGATAAGATCATTGTCTTCGAAATCGAAAGCGGAAATATCGGGTTTTCCAATTGTATTTGCAAGGTTGGTGAGATACTTTGGATCCTCAAGCGGTGGTTTAGTTTCGATATTCTCTCTTTGCGCCCTTGCGGCGGTAACCATTTGCGATAAGCCCGGCATCGCAGAATAGCGAAGCAAAAAAGCCATCTGCTCGACCAAACCACGCGGCAGGGATAAAAACCTTGCCCAAAGGCAATTGCAAATCTCGACCAATACTTCGACATCTGCAAAAGCGCGATGTGCTTGAGTAAGTTCTATACCAAAGAATTCTGCAATAGTTGTTAATTTGTGGTTTACAAGACGTGGGTATAGTATTCTGGCAAGAGCGAGTGAATCGAATGTTGAATTGAATAAATTTGGCAGGCCCAGCTTTTCCAATCTTTTGCGGATAAAACCGCTATCGAATTGGACATTGTGAGCCACAAGCGGCAAATCGCCAGCAAATTCAAGAAATTCCTGTAGTACTAGTTCTTCGCTTTCTGCATCTTCGACCATATCCGGTGATATCGATGTCAATTTTTGTATATTTAGCGGAATACTTGCACGGGGCTTTATAAATTTATTAAAACGCTCTCTGATCTCGCCTAACTCAACCCTGGCTGCTGCGATTTCTATAATCTCGCATCGCTCTGGATCAAATCCGGTCGTTTCCAGATCGAAAGCGATGTATTGTCTTAAACCTAATGGTACTATTTTATTTTCTATATCTGCCAATTCCACCTCCAACAATTCCACCTAATATAAATTCAATTCGCAATTTATTCAATTGCTTTTTTATCTCTTCTAAAACCATACAAGATCATCTAAAAAATAATTACTTAATCTCCCTCGAAATCACTCAAAGAATATTGCTGAGCCTGTGGAAGTAGCCGATAAGAAGAGTTTTACGAATAAAGGATTTTACGGATGATTTAGATATTTGAAGTATGACAATGCTTCAAATTAAGCATTGTGTGGAATTTGGCAATCAGTTTAGCTTTATCGATAAGGCCAATATTCTATCACCAGAAGCAACAAGAAGGGCTTCGTCTTCCGATTTGCTTAGTGATTCCAAATGTTATCCCTAGAGAATGTTGCACGCCTAAGTCCTCTACTGGTGGTTCATTATCGCCGAACCAATAATCAGACCTTGCCGTACCGGCAAATATCATACGGTAGCGTACATCGAGCATCAAACGAAAGTCATAGGTCTGGAATGCGACCATGCCGCCTCCAAGATTCAATGCCAGGCCATTGGTATTGAGGTTATATTCTTCGGTATAATAATACCATTCTTCATCATCTTCATAATTATAATACGATGATTCCGGCCTTGAAACAGTTGTCGAAAGCCAATGAATCCCTGCTCCTGCTGAAACATAAGGCGCGAAATCATTTTTAGAGAAAAGATAAAGCATCGAAATATCAGCGCCGACATCACTTTCGCCATCGCCAAAAACACCATTATTCGCTCCATAGGAAAAAATACCCTCGACGGCAAATTGCTCCATCTCATATAGGCCAATTGTCTGGAATGTTACCATAGATTCATCAAAGTAGCTATCCGGGAAAGGCATTGAATAACCGATCCTGAAGCCTACAGTATAGTAATTCTGTCTTCGAAGATTCAATTGGCTTTCACTCTGTGTGATATTGCTTTTATTAATGACTCCACTAGCAGATTCGCCAGCCACTAATCCTTCGACAAGCCTTCCGGCTACTCGATCAACATCTTCGAAGGTTTGTGATGTCAATCTGTCAGAATGTTCTACTGTGCCTGATTTATAGTCATAATAGAAAATTGCGATAATGTATTTTTCGCCAAGTCCAGTGATCGAGCCCCAAAAAGCATAATCGCTATCGCTTTTTATCTCTCTTGCACAGTCGATTCCGAAACAATCTTCGCCATCAGGTATCTCTTTGACATCGAAACCTGCCTGCATAAGTTCGATACGGAAAATCTCTCTTAATGATTCAACATAGCCTTCATCGGTATTTACGCTCTTAAAACCCAGAAGATCGACAGTCTCTTGTGCAAATGCTAATTGCAGAATAAGGCTTAGGATGAATAAATATTGTAATTTTTTCATTTGAGTCCTCCTTTAATTTATATAAATATTCATTTCAAATCATATAAAAACAAGCAAAAAATCCATTAAGGCGAAATATCCATCGAAAAAAATAGCTTAAATAAATTATTCATTGACGAGTTATATATTATTGCTAAGTTTGTCATATGTCGAAAGATAAATCAAAACCGGACCCAAGGAACCGCCTTAATGAATTGACTAATCGAGAATGGATTTTATTTCAGAAATCATGGTTTATCCATAATCCACCGCCTCGCAAAAAGGATACGCGGCTACACCCTGCGAAATTTCCGGAGGAAATGATAAAAGAATTTCTCGAGTTTTTCACCAAAAATGGCCAGATAGTTCTGGATCCCATGGTTGGGACAGGTTCGAGCGTTCTTGCTGCCGTGGAAAGCGGAAGGGTAGGAATAGGTATCGAATTGCAGGAGAAATTTGCTAAAATTGCAAATGAGCAATTGCAAAATTGTGAAAGTGACTATCAACAAGCTAAAGAACAATCGCAAATAATTATTGGGGATGCAAGAAATATCGATAAGATGGGCCTTCCCGAAATCGATTATGTCATTACATCACCACCCTATTGGGATATGCTACACCGTGGAGGAAAATTCCGCAAAGAGCGGGGTAACTCATCCGCTGAAAACCTTATCTATTCCGAAGATAAAATAGATATTGGCAATATCGATGACTATGAAGATTTTCTCGATTCGCTCGAGGAGATATATCGCCATGTTTACAATGTCATGCGCAATAAAGCATATATGACTGTCATCGTCAAGAATGTCAAAAAAGGAGGCAGAATGTATCCTCTTGCATGGGATATCGGCAAAAGGCTATCGAAATTCTTTGTACTAAAAGACGAGAAAATCTGGTTACAGGATAATCAACGCCTTGCGCCTTATGGAATGTTCTATGCATGGGTTTCCAATACTTTTCATAATTATTGCCTGCAATTTCAGAAAAATGATAACCGATGACTCGATAATATGTGTTCTTTTGTCTTAGAAAGCTCTTATCTTATTTGTAGTTTTACTTTAGTTATTGGTATTTTTGCCGACAATTATAATAGCCCGGAAGCAGCGCCCAAGTATCTACTTGAATGTCGTGCAGTAGAGAATGTTTCCGGGCTGGTTATTATGATTTTCAAACACATAAAACCTCCATTGCGCAAAATCTGATTTTTGATTATTTTTCAGCCGAAAATTGATTCTATTTGTAATCCTACGGAGAGAGCAATGAAATTAGCAATAAAGATAATTATTTGGGTCATTATTTTACTCATCGGAATATCTGCCATACTATACAATAAAATATTCATACCACACACCCAGCATGACTTTGATAGCGGTGTTGTAATAGAGATACCGGAGGGCTCGAGTTCGACCAGGATTGGGCAAATCCTATATGAAAAGGGTTTGATCGAAAGCCCCATGATTTTTCGCTATACCGCGAAATTCACAGGCACAGCATCTTCATTGCGAGCAGGACGGCATGTTATCAGACGGCCGATGTCTATCTATGAACTTGCCGAGGCACTCTCTAAGACAGGCGGTTCATATGATATCAAGGTTACAATCCCGGAAGGGTGGACAATCTTCCAGATTGCTATTATCTTCGAAAATGAAATGAATATCGATAGCACCGAATTCTACGATGTCGTTTTCTCACAAAAGCTCCTCGATTCTCTTAAATTAGATGTGCCGAGTTTCGAGGGTTTTCTCTTTCCCGATACTTATCTTTTCCCCGAGACTTTCACTGCACACGATGTAGTGCTTCGAATGTATAGCGAATTCAAAAAAATGTGGGCGACAAAAAAAGAGATGGCTGCCGAATATGGCCGGCCGATGGAAGAGATTATTACTCTGGCATCTATAATCGAATCAGAAGCGACTACAGCTTCCGAAAGGACGACTATATCATCGGTCTATAATAATCGCCTTCGAATCGGCATGATGCTTCAAGCCGACCCAACAACAATCTATGGCCTAAAGCTATTCCACAGACCACTTACGCTCAAAGATTTGCGAACGGATAATCCGTATAATACCTATTTTCATAAAGGACTGCCACCTGGCCCAATTTGCAACCCTTCCGAGGGCTGCATCGTGGCAGCCATGAACCCGGCTGAAACGCCATATCTATATTTTGTCTCGAAAGAAGACGGAACACATAAATTCTCGCGGACACTGAAAGAACATCATCAGGCAATACGTGATATTCGTAATTGATAGATATTATTGAAGCTTCTCTTGCAATAAATCCCTAAATTCGCCATTTGTTAGTATTTCCAGTTCAAATTTATTCATACTGATTTGTAGCCTGGTATTTTGGATATAACCAAGATTATCGATGAAATAGGCAAGCTCGGTGGTATTGCCTTCATTATCGGTTGCATAAAGGGCTTTAGTCAATACAAACATTGTCGAACCGCCTTTCATGCCGGCATGTTTCAGCCATTTCTGGTTTGCGGAGTTTTCCATAGGGAATTCCATGACTTCATCGAGGTACTTATGGACATCATCGCTGAAATATTCTTTGCTATTTAGTTTGCTCATAAGCTCGACATATTCAGCGGCAGTGGACGCAGGAAGACGTTCTGACCAGAGCCTTTGATATTCCATGGTCAGATTCTCAGGTGTATCATTGCCGATTTGATCATTCTTGATTTTATTGTGTATCTCTTGAGAAATTGCGATATACTCCTGCATCGGCATTTGCTTGATTTTCTCTACTATTTTATCAGCTTTCAATGATGGATATTCCTCTTTGCCTACAAGCAGCGAAGATACGATATAATATATTTCGCTATGGTCTTTGATTCCAAGGCTGTCTATTCTGCTGTTTATATTATCGAGGCCAAGTTTGTCGATTAGCCATTCGGTATTTGCATTGGAACTATATTTTATCATGCCTTTGGCAATCTCACGGATTGGGATTTTGTTATCTTTTGCTTTGCTGGATACTGAATTTTTCCATATCCTATGTGCTCCACCATCGGTTTTTTTAATCCAGTATTTGTCGATATCTGAGAATGTTATCATCTGATCCGCATCTATAATGCCATCTGCTGCCTGATATGCATATTCGATTGCAATGATTATTTTCATTGTACTTGCAAGAGGCATCATTTTTTCAGGATTCAATGAGCAGATTGTATCACCATCTTGCACCAATAAAATTGCCGCATTTTCATTATTTTCCAAAATATGGTCAGTTATACGATCGGCCTGTGGTCTGAAATAGAGCGCACTGGAGACCACTATTCCGATTAGTAAAATGGCCACGATTGCGACTATGATAAGAATTCTTTTTAGCATAATTCCCTTTCTATAGTTTTTATAACTATTAGAAGAAGATGATTTTTGGGTTTAGCGTCAATAGAAATTTTAATGTGGCTATTAAGATTCTTTGGGGAAAATTCTGGTAACTCCCGCCTCCGGCAACCATCCTTCTCGGCCATCCTGGATGGATACTCGTAAAAACTGGCCATATTCTTCTTTGATAACCACTTTCGTACCCGGATGAAGCGTAAAAAGAAGCTCGCCACTCTCCGTCGGGCTTGATTGGACATCCACACTCGTTGCGGTAACGATAGCAGACTCCAGCAGCCAGTTGTCGTTTAGCTTGAGAACATAAAGCCCGGTAGCCAAAAGGCCAATGATAAAGAACAATATACTCAAGCGAAGTAATACACGCTTTTTGGATTTTATTCTTATCAGATGGATAAAAAGCAAGAGTGTCGCAATAGCGGTTATTATAATTATGGTAATCTTTAGCTCATGATAAGTAACCATTCGAATTACAGTCCAAAATGTGCCGATAAAGCTTCCCTGATATATCGAAGATATTTTATCGGGTGTATAGAGGCGGGCATAATCGAGATTATTCTGGATATCTTCGTCCCGTGGGTTCAGGAAGAATGCTCTTTCATAGGCAATTATCGCATGAGCAATATTTTCATTTTTGAAATAAGTATTACCTAAATTATAATAAACACAGGCATCATATAAACCATCATCGATTGCCTGTTCGTAAAGGTCTATAGCATTGCCGAATTGTTCTTGTTTGTAGAGCTGGTTTGCTTCAACATAGCATTCGATTGGGCCTTTATCATCGCCAATCTGTTTTTTATTCTGCGAAATTTCTAACTCTTTATTTTCGCTTTGTGCTGCATTTTCTATATTCGAATCCATAACGATGGAATCCTGTTGAGCAAAGGCCAGAATAGAAAGAGCGATAATCGATATCATAATGATTCTTATTTTCATTTCGCTCTCCTTTTTGTTTTTTTGGCCTTCTCGAGCTTTTTGATTATATCGATAGCTGTTTTTTGTGCTTGTTCTGCATTTAGCGAAGATGCTCCCGGCGCAAAACGTGCGACATCGAGTTCCGAGCGGAATTGCTTTAGCTTATCTAATGTATCATCTTCTACACCCTTATTGGCTAACATATCATAAATCTTCTCGGGTGGATATTCGCCAAAAACGATATTCAACTTATCTGATATATAGCGCTCGAGGGCTTCTGCGACCTCGCTTATGAAATTTTCTTTCTTAGCCTTCTTAATTCTGCTTATAGCTATGGATTCTGCGCCAACAAATCTTGCATAGCCGGTGTCGTACATAAGCTTAAGCTTTCTTTTCCGCAAGAAAACTGCGAGGCCAATAATAAGCAATTCTATGGGAAGCAAATATGCATAAAATATCGCACTCGGTTTTTCTAATTGATCGCTCGCAAAATCATTTTTACTCTCAGGCTTTCTTGTTTTTATAAATGCAATATCTTTGCCGACTGTGATAACATCATCCTTTGTTATAATAGTACCGCCAGTATATTCGCCCTGTCCTTCCTGGATATTAAGTTCTACTGACTCTGTTGTGATTCGCATATATTTTTCCATGTCGGTATCAAAATATGATAGAGAAACAGGCGGAATGGTAAATTTCCCTTTTACTCGAGGAATAACAACATATTGATATGTCTTTTCGCTTCTTCCTGTCGTGGGGCTAATTAGCTTCTCTGAAGTACTCGATTCATAAATCTCAAAAGCTTCTGGCAATTTTGGCTTTATATCATCCATAGACTTTAAGTTACCGGTTCCTTTGACTTTTATAAATATCTGTATTGCATCATTTGCCTTAGCAGTAGATTTATCCGATGACATCGATATGGACAAATCGCCGACAGCACCGGAGAAATCCGCGGGTTTTCCGGCTTCCGGCAAAGCTTTAACATCGATTGTTATCGGTTTGGAATCTATAGTTACCTTTTTTCTGGAACCGAAAAAGTCGAAAAAGTCTCGCGAGCGCCCCTGTACTACACAATCTAATGCCATTGGTTCGGTTGTCTTTTTTCCTGAAGAGCTTGGATAAATAATCGAGCGCCTGATAAGCATAGAATTATATCTTTTACCACGTATTGTTGTGCCTTTCCAGTCTATCTTATCGGCATTGTAGAGATCTTCTGCCCAAAATCCCGGGTATGAAGCGTCTTTGGAAAGGCCTAATTGAAGAAGTTGCGCACGGTTATAGAGCATATATGTTACAATAACAGGTTCTCCAACATAAACACTCTTTTTGTTTGCATTCGCAGATAAAAAAATCGCATCCGATATATCGAAATCCTGGTCCTGGTTACTCTGGCGCTGGCTTCGGCTGTTGCTATATGTTCGTCTGTTGCTCGATGTAACAGAAGCATCTACCACATCGATTTCGAAAGCACGGCTTTTGTATTGCTTGCCTTTGTGGTTCATTATAACAGGAGGGATGGCCAATTTACCTTTTTTCTTCGGAGTAAGATAAAAATGATATGTAATTGTCTTAGTGCTTTGCATATTGCCATTTACCAGGCTTATACTTGTCGAAGTCGATGAGTTTTTTCCATCGATGCGCCAATCTTTATTGACAGCAGACGGCAACTCCGGCGAACGCAATCCCGAAAGATTTTTATCGCCTTCAATAATGACATCCAGAGTTAAGCGATCGTTTATACCGATTTTGGTAGCCGATGGCTTGACATCGAAACCGATATCATCGGCAGCAAGGCTAATACCAATTAAAAGCACCGATAGTAAAACTATTTTTATCTTCCGACTTTTCATTTCCATCTAAAAATATACAATATAGAGAGTTTTCAAAGTCATTTTTACCAATTCTTGCCAGATCTTCCGCTGGCAGGTACTCTCTGTTTTTGCTTTTCCTTTTCTTCTTTTTCTTTATCTTCGAGGGCTTTCAGAAGCTTCTCGGCTTCTTCTTTCGACATCTCATCCTTCTTTTCCTGGGGCTTTTGCTGTTTTTCTTCCTGTTCTTTTTTCTCTTCTTGCTGCTGCTGCTGTTGTTGCTGCTGCTGCTGTTGTTGTTTTTCTTCTTTTTCTTGCTCTTTTTTATCCTCTTCTTGCTGCTGTTGTTGATCCTGTTGTTGATCCTTTTGTTGATCCTGTTGCTTCTGTTGCTGGTTTTGCTCTTGTTGTTGCTGTTTCTCAGAGTCGTCTTTCAGTAAGGCTCTTGCAAGCTCCAGGTTATATTTCGCGTCTTCGTCATCGGGGTGGTACTCGAGTGCTTTTTTATACATCTGTATGCTTTGCATAAGGCTATCCTGCCTGAAAAGGGCATTTCCGATATTATAATATAGCTGAGACAAAACTGTGGAATCTGTCGTCTCATATTCCTGGACGGCCTTAGCCATAGCTTCCATAGATTTATCATATCTTTTCTGCTGATAGAGCGTACTGCCTATATTATGAGCAATAATCGGTGATTTGGGCGCATCCAATTCAGCATCCCTGAATTCTGTTAATGCTGCTTCATAGTTTTCTTCCTGGAATTTTTCCATGCCTTTTTCATTTGCCTTTGCAGCGGATGCAAAAGCATTGATAGACAAAAATATCATTAGTATTATTATTATTAATCTTCTTTTCATTTCTTCCCCTTCACAAAATCAGACAATGTTCCCGACACTCTCTTTCTCTCGGGTATTATAAAGGCTATAATCATCAAAATCATAGATAGCGCCAGTGGATACTGGAATCTGTCTTCATAATGTGCAAATTTCTTCGCCTGGAATTCTTTGGTTTCCATGCCGGATATTGCTTTTATAATAGCTTCTAATTCAGCCTGTCCCGGCCTTGCTGGGTAGTATTTGCCTTCTGTTTCCAGAGCCACTCTCTGCAATGTTTCTTCATCCAGTCTGGTGGTGACAATGCCGCCATTTTCATCTTTCATGATACCGATTTTATTGCCATTTCTGTCATATTGAGGGATTGGCACGCCGGTAGGAGAACCTATTCCGACAGTGTATATGACAACCCCTTCCTGTTTGGCTTTCCTGGCAGCTTTTTCCGGGTCTCCGGCATGGTCTTCGCCATCAGTGATAAGAAGCATTACTTTATGTTTCCGTTCACCCTGAACGAAGGCTTCTGTCCCAACTTCGATAGCTTTGGCAATAGCAGTTCCTTGAACAGGCACCGAATAAGGATCGACTTCATCGAGTAGCATTTCGAATGCGCTATAATCCAGCGTAAGCGGGCATTGGATAAAAGCATCGCCAGCAAAAACCACCAATGCGACCCTATCGCCCTGAAGCATCTCGATAAGTTTTCTTATCTCATGTTTGGCCTTCGATAGCCTCGATGGTTTAACATCTTCGGCATACATAGAATTAGAAACATCTAAAGCTATAATAAGGTCGATGCCTTCGCGCTTTACTTCTTCTAACCTCGTACCAAGCTGCGGCCTTGCAAGTGCAAAGAAAAGGAATATTATCGATAGGGAGAATAGAATATATTTCCATCGTCTTTTGTTTCTGTCAACGCTTCTGGATAGAAATTCAACTAAATCGCTGTCGCCAAAAAGGTCCAGTGCCTTCTTGCGCGATTTGCTAACCAGATAGAAAAATAATATACTGGCCGGAATCGATATGAAGGCCAGAATTAAAAAGAATTTACTCGAAAATCTCAGCATATCAAAACCATCCTTATGGTAATTTTCTAAAAACAGTGAAATTTAGCAAAATATACAGCAAGAACAATATAGCGCCGAAGCCCATAAAGACAGGGCCTAACTCACGATATCTTGTGAATCTGGTGACCTCGATCTTTGTCTTTTCCATCTCATCGATTTCCTTGAAAATCGCCTCTAATTTATCGGTATCAGTTGCCCTGAAATATCTTCCACCGGTTGCATTTGCAATACGCGTAAGCACATCTTCATCCAGGTCGAAATCGGCTTTCTGGTATCTTCTTCCGAAAATCGGGTCATCGACTGGCATCATTCCGCCGCCGGGTTTGCCCATACCTATAGTATAGACGCGTATGTCGAGGGCCTGTGCAATCTTCGATGCCGTAATCGGGTCGATTTCGCCACGATTATTCACACCGTCTGTAAGAAGAACAATCACCTTGCTTTTGCTCTTAGAATTTGCCAATCTATTAGCCGCCATAGCAAGTCCGAGGCCAATTGCCGTGCCATCTTCGATCTGTCCGATCTCGACTTTGTCGAGGAAATTGATTATCATACCATAGTCCATTGTTAAGGGGCATTGCGTAAATGCATGTGCCGCGAATATTACCAGGGAGATTCTATCATTTTCTCTTTCGCCTATAAAGTCCTTTGCTACCTTTTTAGCTGCCCCGAGTCTATTTTCGGGCTTGAAATCTACCGATTTCATACTCGATGATATGTCCAGGGAAATTGCAATATCTACGCCATCTGTATGCATTTTTTCTTTGGTTGTACCCGACTGCGGCCTTGCCAGAGCAAAAATAAATAATGCAAGGCTCAAAAAGAAAAGGGCTGGAACACGCGATGCCGCTATCGCTTTACGTGAGCGTTTAATACCACGAAGATTCTTCAGTGATGAAAACTTTAGCGATGCACCGCTTTTGATTTTGTAGTAGAACCAGAATACAAGAGGTATAATTACTAAAAGTAGCAACATCCACGGGTGCATAAAACGATAGAACCTATCTATAACAGGCGCTATAATTGGAATAATCATTACTTATCACCTGCCTTATCATCTATAATGTCGATTTCATTATCATCGTCTTCGCTATCCCCGTATTCTTCTTTCGGCTTTGTCGTGATTACGAAATTATGAGCCAATTTCCATAGGCTGCTACCCAATTGTTTCTCTGGCATCATATGCGCGAATTTGACCATATCCGATTCACCAAGTACTGTCTGCACATCAGCGATTAGCTTAGTGCTAAGTTCTGTTTCTTTTCTAAGGCCTTCAACGGTTTCCATGGTGGTCATTTCAAGAGCTTCTACGCCGATTTGTTTTTCTATATATTCACGAAGTATCTCGGAAAGCTCGATGAAATATGCCTTTGCTTCATCGAAGACTGTATAATGCAAATCCTCGATCTGCTCGAGCCTCTCCAGCGCGATCTGATATGCCGGTTTAGGCGGCGAGACAAAATCGAATAACCCGAGCCCTTCTTTCTTGCGCTTGAAATAGTAAAGCAATATGAATATAATCGCAAGCAGTAAAAGAATGCCAGCGGCGAGATACCATATCCATGTGTAATCTTTGGGGTATTCCAGCGGTGCCTTTATGCCGCGAATATCCAGCTCATCCGGCGACTTGCCTTCTAAAAGGCTTTTCACATTGATTTTTATCGGCTGAGTCATTAAGGTATCGGTATCGCCTTTTTCATGTGTAACAGTAATGGCGATAGGCGGAATCGTGTAGTCGCCCGTGGTATATGTGGAAATTTCGTATTCTATCTCCTGCCGTAGATTTCCTTCTTCCTGCTCGATAGGGTCTTTTACTTCGAAATTCTTGATCTCGAACATGCCCAAATTCTGGCCGATTGCTGGAGTATTCAGTGCACTGGACTTTGGATACTGGATCTCGACTTTATAATTCACCTTTTCGCCTATAGTTATCTCATTTTTATCTATGCTGGATGTAATGCTGGTTTGAGCCACAAGTCCCAAAGCAATGAGAATCAAAATCGATATTATGTAGTATTTACGCATATACATATCAGTTCTCATTTTCCAGTCCCAGGTTTTGTGGATAGAACTGAACTTTTTCCGCTTCGAATAGGCTCTTCGATAGAGACATTCTGGCCTGTCTTAATTTATGCTGGCTAAACAAAGTCTCGACCGAGTCCTGTACTTCGGTGAATTTCTTATTTCCGAAAAGCTTATCCTTATTTTCCTGATAAAATTGCTTGAGTTCTTCTTCTGTAGCTGTAAAACCTTCTTTGACATGGTCTTGATAGTAAGCGGTAGCGAGAAGTTGCCTTTTCATATCGGCCAATCTTCTTTGAATATTTTCTTTTTTATCATAGCCGGCTCTTATTGCAGCGTCATATAGAAGCTGGTCTGAGACCTTCATTTGCAGAAGCTCGAATTTTTTCTCGGGTGTATTGTATTGCCTTGCAATATCTGGCTGCATTTGATTTAGCCATTTCTGAAGGTCTAATTGAGTAATGGCGCGGTCGCCGATTTTGGCAATTATCTGCTGAGCTGGGACATCATCAACATCCTGCCCCAGGCTGACAACCTTCTCGAGCCGGCTTTGGGCCTGCGCGCTTCTGCCGAGATTATCCAGACATTCTATTATTCCGCGCTCGATATCCTCAGTACGTGAATTATCAGGGAAAATTTTCCGCATCAGAAGAAAGCTGGAAAGTGCGCCTTTATAGTCGCCGAGTTCGTCTTTATAGAGTTCGGCAACTTTATAGAGCATATTGGCTCTACGGTTTCTATCATAGGACTCATCGAAAATAACGGTTTCATACATTTCGATGGCATCTTTATAGAGTTCATTATTGAGATATTCATTGGCGATTTCAATTCTGTCCTGTGTAGAAAGCGGGCTAATGTTTCCACCAGAATCACCCTGGATGATAACAAGTACCAAAATAACTGCTGAAATAATTACCAGAACTCCTAATAAAATTGTATTCAAATATTTCATATTCATATTCTATCCTATTTATAGCCTTCTTGATCTTTTGCTAAAGAATCTTTCAAGCTCATTGATATATGGTTTATCTGTTGTAACTTCTATTGCATCTATACCGATTGCAGAAAATGTCTTTTCTCTCTGGACATTGGTTTTTGTTACATTTGTTTGGAATCCCCGTTGCAGTCCCAGATCTGATGTATCGATAAGAACTGTTTCGCCGGTTTCGGCATCTTCCAATTCCAGAAGGCCCATAGATGGCAATTTTTCTTCGCGAGGGTCTGTAACTACTATTGGTATCAGATCATGTTTTCTTGCAGCGATCGTTAATGGGTTCTCAAATCCTTCATCGATAAAATCCGAAGCCAAAAAGACGATTGCTTTTCGATTCAAAACATGGTTTAGATAATCCAGTGCAACCTTCAGGTCGGTTTTCCTCTGCTTTGGCTTAAATACCAGTATCTCTCTAAGTATTCTCAGAACATGTGTCCTGCCTTTTTTCGGAGGAATAAATCTTTCGACATTATCAGTAAACATCAGCAGGCCGACTTTGTCATTATTCTTATCGGCGGAGAATGCCAGAAGTGCGCAAATCTCGAGAGCTATCTCGCGCTTTAGCTGATTGGTTGTACCAAATTCTCCCGATGAGCTGACATCTACAAGAAGCATTACAGTAAGTTCGCGTTCTTCTTCGAATATCTTGATATAAGGCTCGCCCATTCTTGCGGTAACATTCCAGTCGATAGTGCGGACATCATCGCCATATTGATATGCGCGTACCTCGGAGAATTCCATACCCCGGCCTTTGAATACGCTATGGTATTCGCCTGCGAATATATCATTCACCGATTTTCGCGTCTTGATATCGATTAATCTGATCTTTTTGAGCAACTCTTTCGGTATCATTAGCTATCCCGTTTTAAGATTTTATGATTACTTATCAAGGTACTTCGATTTGGCCCATTATCTTTCTGATGATGTCCTCGGCAGTCATTTCTTCGGCTTCGGCCTCATAAGTAGGAATGACTCTATGCCGGAGAACATCCATAATAACAGCGCGTACGTCCTCGGGAGTAACATAACCGCGATGAGACAGAAATGCATTTGCCTGAGCAGCAATCTTAAGGAACATCGATGCTCTGGGTGAGCCACCATAGGAAATCAGGCTATTTAGCTCATCCATTCCATATCTATCGGGGAAACGGGTTGCAAAAACGAGATCGAGAATATATTTCTTGATTTTTTCGTCGATATAAACTTCTCTTACGACCTGTCTTGCTCGTATAATCGATTCTGGATCGACTACTTTCTCGGCAAATGGCTTGGATTTTCCAGTATGCAGATCGAGAATCGACATCTCTTCTTCCTGAGTGGGATAGTTGACAACGGCTTTAATTATGAAGCGGTCCACCTGAGCTTCGGGTAGTGGATATGTTCCCTGCTGCTCGATAGGGTTTTGAGTTGCCAGAACCATAAATGGTTTTTTGAGCTTGAATGTCTCGCCGCCAATTGTAACCTGTCTCTCCTGCATAGCTTCTAAAAGTGCAGATTGTACCTTTGCAGGCGCTCGGTTTATTTCATCAGCAAGAATAAAATTGGAAAATATCGGCCCTTTTTGAGTCGTGAATTCGCCTTCGGTCTGATTATATATCATCGTGCCGATAATATCCGCCGGCAATAAATCTGGCGTAAATTGGATTCTCTGGAATTCAACATTTACTATATTGGCAAGTGTTGAAATAGATAGTGTTTTAGCCAATCCAGGAACGCCTTCGAGCAAAATATGCCCATCGGACAAAAGCGCAATCAGCAATCTATCGATGAGATATTTCTGCCCGACAATAACGCGCGACATCTGCTGTCGAACAGCATCTACGAATTGGCTTTCGCGAGCAATCCTTTCATTTAATTCTGCTATTCTGGGGTCCATTTCTGAATACCTCCATTATATTATTCTTCAAAATTTTCATCTTCTTTGGGTTCAAAGCTCTCTAATATCTTCTCGAAACCGGCGAATACTTGTTGTGCAGCGTTTTCGCCTACATCTTCTCGCGCAAATCGGACTCTATCGCAAATCTCGAAGCTCTTGCTAAGCTCATCGAGATTCCGCCCGGCCATACCGGCAGATTCAAGCTCTGCTATGAGTTCTTTTGTGGACATGCCTTTGGCTTGGATGCCAAATTTCCTTGCAAGGTATGCTCGCATAATCTGCGGTGTGCTGCTGAAGAAAGCCTGAAGGTCGCCTCTTTGAAGAAACCCTCTTGTTTCTCGTAGTTTAGAAAGATATTCTGTCTCAAGAGGAATCGCTTCATCTTCGATTTCTACTTCCTGTTTTTTCATCTTTATGATAAAGAAATAAATTACAATAAAAATTATAATAATTCCCAAGACTATGAGGGTTATTTTGGTGATTTTGGAATAATCTTTTGGGAGAACCGGCTCTTTTACATCGACCTCGAGGCGCGATGTGCGAAGCTTTTTCGCTTGGCCGGATGGGTTGTGTTCGAGGTTAAGAATTGCGGGATTGATATAAGCCATCCCCATAGTCTTGGGTATATATTCAAATGTATAAATTCTATAATAGTTGTTCTCGCCATCGATGACTTCAGTCTTATTCCTCGAAGATGAGCTAATAAGGCTAAGATTAGATACTTTGGGTGCATCTATTTCATCGAATTTGTACTCTAATGGATTACCTTTTAGTTCTATTGTAGCCTTGAATGTTAATGTGTCATTCTGTGGGAGAGTTGTTTTGTCAATCTGGGATGAGAATTTCAGGTCTCTGTCCCAGTGCGGCGTTTTGGACATGCCTTGCATTTGCAAAGAATCTGAAATATCACTGCTGTCGATAGCTGTTTGTTGCGCATTGGCAAATCCAATAAAAAATGATATATATAAAATGCCTATTAATGCCATCAGTTTTTTCATCCTATGAAGAGGTGAGAGAAGCCCGGAAGTTGTGATGTTTTTGATTGGGTGATGGGGGGATAGGTGGGATGATAAACCCTCCGGGCTCCAGGGGATATGAGGGGATAATAGGTTTGATGCTCGTTTTTCTGATAACTTTCTTTTCATTTTCACTCCGTGATTCTTACAGCTATGTAAAAAACTTTCGATTGACGCTGAAGCAAAAATAGTGCTTTATCGCCTTTTCGAAGTTCGGAAACAACATCATCGTAATCGTCTATATCTTCTATAATTTTTTTGTTAATTTCTAATATAATATCGCCTTCTCTGACTCCAACTTCATAAAATGAACTTTCTGGATCGACATCTGTTATGAATACTCCAGTTTGGCTGGAACTGAGGTCGTTTTCTTTGAGAATAGCTCTTGTCAATGGCGCTACCGTAATACCAAGATCGATACCTGTTGGCCTTTTATCCGAGTCGCCACGGTTGTTTCTATACCCATAGTCGCCATCGTATTCGCTCATAGAAGCAAGGATAAGGTCAAATTTTCTTGCTCTGCCATTTCTAATAACTGTTAATTCTATTTTTGTCCCTGGAGCGGTTAGAGCTACATCATTTCGAATTTCCGGTACGGTTTCAACTTCTATATCATCGACTGCTATTATTACATCGCCACTTTCTATGCCGGCTTCTTCTGCTGGTGAACCGGGAAGTACAGAACTAATTAATGCGCCCTTTGTGCTTTCTAAGCTCAGGGCTTCTGCAAGGTCTTCATTAATCGGTTGCAGGGTAATCCCCAAAAAGCCTCTATCTACGAATCCACTTTCTATAAGCTGTTCCATAACTTTCACGGCCATATTCACCGGAATCGCAAAGCCAATTCCCTGAAAGCCGCCACTTCTGGATGCAATTGCAGTATTGATACCAACAAGCTTACCATCGAGATCCACGAGTGCTCCACCCGAATTTCCGGGATTAATCGATGCATCTGTCTGAAGGAAATCTTCATAATCGACAATACCGACATTTGAGCGGCCTTTGGCAGAAATGATTCCGGCTGTAACTGTATGCTCCAGTTCAAACGGGTTGCCTATTGCGATTACCCAATCCCCGACTCGGATCTTTTCCGAATCGCCGATTTTAGCGCATGGAAGTTTCTCTTCATTGGTCTCTATTTTTAGCACAGCAACATCGCTTCTTGTATCTACGCCGATTATCTCAGCATTATATTTTTTATCTTCGATTCTGACTATTACCTCATCTGCCTGATCGACAACATGTGCATTTGTCAGGATATATCCATCATCGCTGACTATGACACCACTACCTAGGCCCTTTTCTTCGAATTCGCCATATCCTGGCGAAGGGTCTGGCGGAAGGCCAAAGAATTCACGAAACATTGGATGGTCATATGGCGAAGCCGATCTTTTGCGATAACGAATAACTCTTGTACTGGTTATGCTAACTACATATGGGCTAGCTTTCTCGACTACATCGGCCAGAGTGGCATGTTCAGGAATCAATTTTCCCGTTTGTTTAGTTTCTTCAACAGGCTGCTCTTGAGCCTGAATTTTATTCATTAGGTCAAAATTTGCTGTAAACAAAACTCCGATAATTATTCCAATAGCAAGAGTAATGCCTGTCAGATAGATACCTTTCTTATGCATAATACTCTCCATTGCAATTTTTTCTGTTTAACTTAATTCCAAAATTTTCAATAAGAATATTCTCGAGAACATCGAGGTCGATGGGTTTTGGCAAGAAATAATCGGCTCCGCATTCTAATGCTTCCATTCTATTATGGTCGATATTCTCGCCAGAGACAACGATAATCATTATATGAGGATGTCTTCTTTTTAGCTCTATGAGTGTCTGGAAACCATCCATTGAAGATAGATTTACATCCAAAATAGCAAGATCGAGGCCTTCATCGACTTCACGGAGAAAATCGATACCCGAACAAAAGACGCGCGATGAAATGCTGAATTTTTCGAGGTAATTTCTCAAATCCTCGGCAATATCGACATTGTCTTCAGTTATAAATATTTTTGGCCTATTTGTTCTTACCATTGTTTCCACTTCATTACCCTCTTTTTTCAAACTCACTAAATTAAATGGCAATTGTCATGCCAAGAAGCTTAGTATTGTCCTATGCGACTAATTAGCAAAGGCTTATGTATATTTGGAATATCTTCCTTTCATTTGATAGAATGCCAGAATGACAAAAAATATTAAATTTCGGTTTGCCAAAATGGCAAAAATGTCAAATATTGTGCATATGAGGCATTCTCAATTTGTCTTTTTACAGATTGTAATTGCGATTTATTGATAAATATGCAATCTTATTCAATTGGGAATTGAAAAATTATATATGAAAGGAGTACAATGCGATTTAAGTTTATCGCTCTTGCAGTGATGTTTATTATTTCCGGCCTATTCGCCAGCGAATTTGCATCATTTGCAGATAATGTACATGAATATGAGCTGGATAATGGCATGAAAGTCCTTATCCTTCCAAGACACAATAGCCCGACTGCGGCTTTTGTTAATTATGTCGATATCGGTTCTATCAATGAATTTGCCGGCCAAAGCGGTGCTGCTCATTTTCTCGAGCATCTGGCTTTCAAAGGAACTCATACAGTCGGAACCACTAATTACAAAAAAGAAGCCAAGGCCATTGAAGCTCTCGATGAGGCTTTCATGGAATGGTGGAACTATTCCCGGACAGATAGTCCAGATTCATCGAAACTTCAGAAACTCAGGCAAGAATTTAAAAACCGCCAGGAAGAAGCATTATCGTATTCTGTCGAAAATGAATTTGGGATAATCTATTCTACCAATGGCGGAGTAGGCCTGAATGCATATACATCGTATGACCAGACAGTTTATCATGTCCGCCTTCCTTCGAATAAATATGAACTCTGGTGCGCACTTGAATCCGATAGGCTAAAGAATCCTGTTTTCAGGCAGTTCTATAAAGAGCGCGAAGTTATCCAGGAAGAGCGTTTTATGCGTATCGAGGATAATCCCCCTTCGCTTCTTAGCGAAGAATTCAGTGGCGTGTTTTACAAGGCATTCCCTTATCGCGACCATATAATCGGCCACTGGTCGGAGATGAGCCAGATTATGCGGCCGGATATTCAGAATTTCTATGATGAATATTATCATCCCGCCAATATGACATTGGCAATTGTCGGAGATGTCGATCCGGATGAGATGTTCGATATGATCGATGACTATTTTGGCAATATTCCATCGAAAGAACCTGTGTCGAAGCTTCGAACTGAAGAACCAGAAGCCAGAACAGCCAAAACTGTTACGCTTTATGACAATGCAAGGCCTTTTGCAATGATCGGCTACCAGGGCCCTTCAGCATCCGATGAGGATTTTATACCTACATATATGATGATGTCGATTTTGGGTTCAGGAAAAACATCCAGGCTCTGGAAAAGGCTTGTTATAGAAGAACAAACAGCTCTTTGGGCTTTCTCGTATGCCAGGTCTTCGAAATATCCGTCCTATCTTGGTATTCATGTTTATCCACAAATGGATATCGACTCGGATTCTCTGATTCCTATAGTCGATGAAGAAATCCAGAAACTTATCGATAGCCCACCAAGCCAGGAAGAGCTGGATAAGGTACGTTCCCGATATAAAGCAGATTTCATTTATGATCTATCTTCGAATGAATCGATGGCTATTCAGCTTGCGACACATGAAAATGTCAATGGCAATTGGCATAAGCTTTTCGCCAAAATCGAGAAAATGAATGGGGTAACTCCCGAAGATATTCAGGAAATGGCCAAAAAATATCTCGATACGCCATATCGCACAGTAGGGCAGCTCAAACCACCACTCGAGCAAGTTTCGGCAGAGGAGGTATCCAAATGAGAAAATCATTATATATATTACTAATAGCACTTATTGCGATCTCTTTTGCAGATGCTCCAAAAATCAAATACCCGGAATTGAATCCTATCAATATTCCAGATCATGAAAAATTTGTGCTTCCCAATGGAATGACCATATACCTCATGGAAGACCATGAATTCCCTGTTATGACAGCATATTTCCGAATCGAGGCTCGAAGCTCCTATGACCCACCGGAGAAACTCGGCCTATGCGAGCTTACCAATGATATGATTCGAATCGGCGGCGCTGGCGATATGATGCCGGATGATGTCGATCTATTTCTTGAGTCTATCGGTGCAAAAATCGATGTCGATGCTAATGTCAATCGCTCGACTGTCACTGCCAAGTGCCTTACGGACAATTTCGAAGAGGTATTTGCACTCGTAGCCGAAATGATTCAGGACCCCATGTTTGAACAGGAAAAGTATGATTGGCATAAAAAGCAATGGCAGGGCTTTTTGATGCAAAGGAATGACAATGCAGATAATATATCAGAACGCGAATATATGCGTTGCCTGCTTGGAAAAGATCATCCCTATGCCCGAATCGAAGAAGTTTATACTCTCGATGCGGTTAACCGAGATGACCTTGTCGAATTCCATGAAAAGTACTATGTTCCAGCCAATATCGACCTTGGAATAGTCGGCGATTTCGATACAAAAGAAATCAAAGGTTTAATCGAAAAACATTTCGGTGATTTCGAAGGCGAAATGCCACAGAAACCGGAAATACCGCCTTTCCCAGAGAAAATCGAACCGAAAGTATTTTTCGCTCAGAAAGATGGACTAATCCAATCGACCATTCGCATGGGACATCTTGGTATTCAGGAAGACAGCACGGATTACTATGCCGCAAACCTTATAACCCAGATTCTCGGCGCCGGCCGTGCTGCAAGGCTTTATAAAGAAATCAGAGTCAAACGCGGTTGGGTGTATTCTGTTTATGGTTTCATTGGTTCTGGTTTGGATAATCCATCACAATCCACTTTCTATGTTCAGACAAGAGCTAAAAATACAGTCGAAGCTATCGAATTGGTAAAGCAAGAGATAAAGAAATTCCAATCGGAGCCACCGACCGATGAAGAAGTCGAAACAGCTAAAGAGACATATAAAAATAGCTATCCCTTCCAATTTGTTGACCCTCTATCGATTCTGAGACAGATTATGGTATATGATTACTATGGATATCCGAAAGATTTTCAGGAAAAGAAACTCGATAGAGTTTTAGCAGTTGAAAAAGAAGAAGTTATGGAAGCTTCTAACCGATTACTTCGCCCGGACAATATGGCGATTTTAATCGTTGGCGATACTGCTACTGTTGAAAACATTGAAAAGCTCGGCAATATCAAATTTGTCGATCTTTCGATTCCTACCGAGGCCCCCGGTTCGGAGAAGGCCGAAATAATGGACGATGAGACATTAAAGCGCGGCCAGGAAATAGTTGACAATGCTATTGTATATTGTGGTGGCCGAGAAAAAATCGAAAGTGTCAAAGATATCAGCATCAAAGCCAAAATGACCCAGAAACAGGGCCAGATGGCTGGCGCAGAGCTTGAAGCACAGAATTGTTATGTTTTCGATGATGATGTCCTTATGAGAGGCGATATAAAAGCGCCATTTGGCCAAATTACACAGGGCTATGATGGCAAAAAGGCATGGATAGCAATGCCACAGGGAAGTAGATATCTCGAAGGCAATGAAGCTGCTTCGGTACATCAAAATGTTTATTCGAATCTCCTGAGCCTTTTCGATGGTTATATCGATGGCAGAGTAACTGCCAATTTCATTGGGATGGATGAATTCCGAGAAAAACAGGCTGCTCAGGTCGAAATGTCTATCGATGATTTCTCTGCTATATTATACATCGATCCCGAATCAGGTGAGATTTTCGGCAAGAGCTATAAGACAACCGGAATGCAAGGCCCGGTCACCTATGAAGAATTCTTTGCTGAAATGAAACAGGTACAGGGCGTAAGACTGCCTCATAAGATTATTACCAAAGCCGATGGCCATGAATATTCCGAGACGATGGTCGAAAGCATGGATATAAATAAGGGCTTTGAGAAGGCGGAGTTTGCGAAGCCGGAATAGTTTAAGCCTATAGATACTCAGATATAGAAACCCTGTCCTTTTTATTGGGATGGGGTTTTTATTTTTGCAATCGACACTTCAAACGTCTCTTTAAAGCCATATCGATAACAAATATATAATACTTAATACATATATCAAAAGGCTTTACTGATGTTTTAGCCTGAAAAGTATGACAATACGGAGCAGCGCATTGTCTGTTTTAGAATTATCAAGATTATTGCTTATCACCCTGGTAAATTCTATTAATCCTGCTAATCCTGGTTCAGAAAATTTGAACCAGTATAAGAGAAGATATAAAGGATGGCCATGATAAGAAAAGTATCGCAAAAATAATCCTTCTAAGCAATCCTAATCACATCCTCAATTTCAAAATCCAGGCATCAGGAAGCGGTTCCCCATTATGCTTGCCTTTATGCCAGCCAATCACATCGCCGTTTTGGATTCTGTAAGGCCTGCTACTATAAAATCATCCTCCAGCGTCTGAATTATGGAATATGCGATGTCATTTTTCCTGCCGACGAATCGTTTTGCCCAAAATAATAAAATGGATAAAATCAGGATTTTGTTTGTGAAAAAGGTAATTTCCGCTTTTCTTTATCTTTTGCTCAACTAGCAAAATGGATTTGAAAAGTTTATCATTTTAAAAAGGAGTTTTTATGGAGTTTTATATTAATTTTGCTAAAAACTATCCTATTCTATCTGGCATGCTTCAATTCGCCATTCTGGGACCTATCGGCGAATTTATTGCAGCTAAAATTCGTGGTAAAAAATGGCAATATACTGCTATTCAGACTATTCTTAAGGGCGTTGGATGGGCGATATTAGCGATCTTTATCAAATATGTCTTTGTCGGCTTCGGCGGATTTGTCAAAGAACTTGTCGGGCATAATATGCTTCCGCAGGCTTTCGAGCCAAATGCTGGTGCAAAGGCACAGCCATTCCTATTCGCCTTTTCAAAATCATTTTTTACCAATGTAATGTTCGGCCCGGTGCTTTTCTTTGTCCATCGATTCTTCGATAATGTAATAGAATCCAAGAAAGACTATTCCGGCCTTGATAAAGCGCTTCTTACATTGCTTTGGTTCTGGATACCGGCACATACAATCACATTTGTATTGCCCGGCCATTTCCAGATGGGGCTTGCTGCGCTCTGGAGCATTGTGCTTGGCATAATTCTTGGTTTCTTTATTGTCAAAAACTAAAGTTGCATTCGAAAAGCTAAATTAAAACTGCATTTTTACTCGCAAAACAAGCCCGGTTGAACCGCCGGCTATCGTAGCAGAGAGTTTGATATAGTTTAATGCATAAAGCCCTTCATTGCTGCAAAAGGCATTTTCTCCATCCAGTTTATATTCATACTGCCGGAAAAAATGTGTAGCAAAAGATACAATAGTGGTTATCCAATACCATTTATTGGCATGGAGTTTACTATCCTGGAAGCTTAGATATACAAGACCACTTCCTACAAATACATCCGAAACTAGTAATGCGGAATTTTTCGGATCTAACCAGTCGCCTGTACCATCAGAAATAAAGACCTTCCCCAGCGACAATGCAATTGCCTCGCCTGCGATTAAAGCTCCCTGTAAAAAAGTCTCTTTTCGGTGGAAGGTCTCGGTTGCGGCAAGTTTTTCGAGATAATTTTCCAAAAACATATCGGGTACACCTGTCTTCGATTCATATTTATCCAAAAACCCGTAGTCTTCATATAGATTATATTTCATTGCTTTTGAATAGATATTCTCTGCAAAGGCCAATGAAATAGCAGTCAAAAGCAATGATAAAATCAAAAGTCTATTTCTAAATCGCATATTTTATCTCCTCGATAACTAAAATTCAAATGGCAGATATAGCTGGATACTTTCCACCGAGTTCACATCCATGTCTATCAGATTGCTGCATGTGACTCCCAAAAGCCGAATCTTTATATCACCAGCATCTGTGTTCTCTAATAAAGAAGCAGCAATTTTGAAGATGGTTTCCCAATCATCGAAAGCAAAATTGACCGTTCTGGAACGAGTTATCTGATTGAAATCGAAGTATTTTACTTTCAATGTAACAGTTTTTGCTTTGTAATTTTTCTGCCTCATCCTTTCTGATACTTTATGAGCGAGGTCACGGATCATTCTATGCATGAAATCTATATCATCTATATCCTTCTGGAAAGTGCGCTCTTTGCCTACCTGGCCGCGCTCGCCACGATCGGGGGTAACTCGCCTTTTATCGATTCCGCGTACTATATTAAAATAATACCTTCCGGATTTTCCGAAAAGGGCAATTAATTCTTCCTGTGAATATTTTTTGAGGTCTTTTCCTGTGTATATGCCATAACCTTTCATCCTTTTTTCGGTAACCTTCCCTACTCCGGGGAATTTTCGGATATCGAGGCTTTCAATGAACTTCATCGCTTTAGCCGGTGTGATTACAGTCAGCCCATCGGGTTTATTGAAATCTGACCCGACTTTTGCCAGGAATTTATTGAATGATACTCCGGCGGATGCAGTTAGTTTTGTTCTGGCTTTGATTCTGGCTTTGATTTGCCTTGCAATTTCGGTTGCATAGGGAATATTCATTTTATTCTGGGTAACATCGAGATATGCTTCATCCAGAGACATCGGCTGCACTAAGTCTGTGTATTCGTGGAAAATACTCATGACTATTTCGGATGCTTCTTTGTATGCTTCGAAACGCGGTTTCACAAAAATACAATTCGGACACTTACGATATGCAACCGAAGATGCCATAGCGGAATGAACGCCAAATGGCCTTGCCTCATAGCTCGCAGTTGACACTACTCCCCTACTATCAGGCGGGCCGCCGACAATAACAGGCTTTCCGCGAAGCTCGGGATTATCTCGCTGCTCGACCGCTGCGAAAAAGGCATCCATATCGACATGTATAATTTTGCGTATTTCACCTGTCATGCTATAATTATAGACAATTTATCCATGGATTACAATATATCTTTGGAAATAGAAATAATCGATAGAATATACATAATTTGCTTGACACTATATCATAAAAATGCAATTTTTATTATTATAAGGTCAATCTTCAGAAGAAATGAGTCATAACTTGGCCAGGAAAAGAAAATCTCTATTAATTTTTTTAATACTGCTTGTAGGCTTTTTTAGTTGTGGGCGGCAAAGAGATTACAAAGACAAAGATTTAGGTGATTGCACCGATATCGATGGCAATTCCTATGAAACCGTAGAAATCGGCAATCAGATCTGGATGGCCGAAAACCTGCGAGCAACCCATTTTCGGGATGGCACCGCCATTAGCAGAATTGAATCTGATGCAGAATGGCAAAACCTTGCAATGGCCGCCTATTGCTACTATGAGAACGATACAAGCCATGTAGATACCTATGGCCTTTTGTACAATTGGCATGTCATAGGCAATTTCACAGAAATCTGTCCCGAGGGATGGCATGTCCCCACCGATGAAGAGTGGCAGAAGCTCGAGATCAATCTTGGGATGAGCGAAGAAGATGCCAATTTAGCAGGCGCAAGACGCGGCAATGATGAAGCAAGCAAGCTGGCCGGAAATGCATCTTTATGGACAAATGGAATTCTAGAGAGTAATCCATATTTCGAGACGAGTGGTTTCGATGCCCGGCCAGGAGGCTATCGATTCTACAATGGCGAGTTTATCAATCTTAGGAAAAGCGCTCGCTTTTGGACCGCAACAGAATCGAATACCAGAAAAGCCTGGAGCAGAAATCCGATTTTTGCTCAGACAGAAAACAGACGAATTGCCAGTGACAAAAGTTGGGGCTTATCTATAAGATGCATTAAAGGCGATGACATCATAGATGAAGATCTGACAGAAATCTCCGGCACTGTTATAGATTCTGAGACTGAAGAGCCTATAGAAAATGCACATATCCTTTTCAATGGAGCCAGCACTGGCTATCTTTTCTCGGGAGCTGATGGTTCTTATATCTATGGCCTCGAGCCGGGCGATTATTCCATGACTGTCAGTAAAGAGGGCTATGAGAATTTCCATCAGGAAATTTCGGTCGTGGATACAGTTTTGGAAATCGATGTCGAATTGCAGGCTGTGGATGCTTCGCTTTTCTATACTCTATCAGGCACGATATTGGATGCTGGCGATGGCCTTATATTGCCAGATGCTAATATTCTCATCGAAGGGCCGAGTACGGGCTTTATTACTTCCGATTCTCTTGGTGAATTCAGTTATGAATTGCAGGAAGGCGACTATATAGCTACAATCACCAAAGATGGCTATTATGACGAAATAAGAGAATTTACTATAGATGGCCCTTTGCACCTGAGTATAGTTCTTACTCCGATTGTTTCTGTCGGACAATATAGGATTGTTTTAACATGGAGCGATTCGCCAGAAGACCTCGATTCGCATCTCTGGACACCGCTTATCGATGGTTATAGGTATCATATCTATTATGTTTATATGGGTTCGTCTTCTACCTTGCCTTATGCAAGCCTCGATGTCGACCAAATCTTTGGATATGGCCCAGAAACCATCACAATATCCCAGATCTATTCGGGTACATACTATTATTCTGTTTTCAAGTATTATGGAATGACTGAAATTACAGATTCTGAAGCCATAGTTCGAGTTTTCGATGATCTTGGGATTGTAAAAGAATATCATGTACCGGCCAGCGGTGAAGGTGATTGGTGGAATGTCTTTCAAATCACCGATGGAACTATACAGGATATTAATACAATATCCGAATACAACCCTTTTGGCTCTCTTTTGCGCGAAACAAATACACCAAAATCCGTAAAATAAAATAGTACTTTTTAAAGTTCTCTGCTATTTGCTTTTCCTGCTAATTTCAGAGACAGTAACCTTTGGACGATGATAATTTCTTATGTCGAGATTGGCTCTTCCGGTGCTTACTGCATCTTCTGGGCACCAATGAATACAAGCGAAACAGCCATAGCATTTATCGCCCCAGGAAGGCTTCCCATCTTTGAAAATTATATTTCGTGATGGGCATACTTTAATCTTTTCAAGTCAAGCAAATATCGATGTTTTTATCAATCAATAATACTTGAATTAATGAAATATATATGTATATTGTAGCCTGGAGGTCAAGATGGATGGACGAAGAATAATTATTACTATATTGCTTATATTTATAACTAGTTTGATGGGTTTTCTTTTGTTCTATAGCCTATCATCTGCCGGCAAGAGAAATCCAGCTATTCCAAATAGAAGCTATTCGGAGCCAATTCCACCGATTCACGAAGCAAATCCATCGGATACTATAAGATATGACAAAAAAAGCATTGAAGAAAAAAAAGCAGACAATTCTATAGATTTCCGTCGTGCAGATATTCACGCCTTGAATGCACCTGCAACCACAGAAGGCCATCTCAAGAACCTTGCAGAGTATCTAGGCTCGGTATCATCGAATGATGCTATGAAAGCCCGCACAATTTTTCGCTGGATAACCGCAAATATCGAATACGATGTCCAAAGCCTGGAACCGGGTGAAAGGCGACTTGTCGATCCCAAAGAAATTCTTCGAAAGAGGCGATGTGTTTGCGGCGGTTATTCTGCCCTATTCGATAACCTTGCCCAAAAAGCAGGAATCCAATCACAGGAAATCTATGGTTTTCTCAAAGGAGCAGAATATATCCCTGGTGAATCTGTTGGCAAAGATGTTAATCATTCCTGGAATGCAATCAAGCTCGATGGCAAATGGTATCTAATCGATATTACTCTCGGTGGCGGATTTTTAAATAGTAATGGTGAATATATCTCGAGTTTCAATGATTTCTATTTCCTCGCACCGCCTGAGCAGCTTATATTTACCCATTATCCAGAAAAGCAGAAATGGCAATTGCTAAGGAATCCGATTTCAAAGAGTCAATTCGAGGAATTGGTCTTCGTATCGCCTTTGTTCTTCCAATATGAGCTTGATATCGGCGGCCATAGCAAAGGTGTTATAAAAATAGACTCACCGCATGAAATTAAGATAGGCTGCCCAGAAGGTATTTCTTTGATATCCAGCCTACAGCCAATAAATGGCAATATCGATGGCAATCATTCTTTAACACAAATCAGAGATGAGATCGCCACTACCAAAATTGATGTCCCGCGGGATGGCGATTATATTCTAACAATCTTCAGCAAGGAAATCACCGATGGTATGACTTTTGAAGCTGCGGCCATCGATAGCTTTAATAATACTATTCAGTACAGAATAATGGCTCGCAATTATTCTTCTGATTTAGCTGGAGGCTTTCCAGAGAAATTTGGCGCATTTTCGATTCGTAATGCATATCTCGAAGGGCCATTTAGCGCAAGCTTGACGGCTGGCAAAGAAGTAATATTCAAGATTCGAGTTCCGGGGGCAGCCAGAGTCGCTGTTGTTCAGGGGAATCAATGGGAATTTCTCGATTATTATAGCGGTATGTCTTATGGCGAGATTCAACTTAAGAGCAGCGGCAATGTGGATATAATGGCACAATTTCCCGGCAAAGAGGCATTCGAAGGGCTATTGCGCTATAATGTAAAATCTGGAACGATTTAACTTTCGTTCTGGTGTACCTCACAGATTCACTCCAAAACATCGAGCAGACAATGCGCTGCTCCGCATTGTCATACTTTTCAGGCTAAAACATCAGTAAAGCCTTTTGCTATATATAAACTAAATATTATATACATGATATATATATGGCTTTAAAAGAGTTTATGTAGAGATTGCCCAACATTTTCTTTCACCACTATACTTATCGGCAAGTTAGGCATAAGATTTATCCTATATCATCATTAGATAGCACATCTTTAAGCACTTTAGAAAGCTTCGACATATTTATGGGTTTTAGAATTGCGCCGTTAATTTTATTCCTTTTCATAATATCTGTTGTAATTTCATCCGAGTAGCCAGTCATAAGGACTACTGGCATATCGCTGTCGATATCTTTAATAACTGCTGCAAGTTCGATACCTGTCAAACCGGGCATTGTAATATCAGAAAGTACAAGGTCGATTTTATTTGTTTGCTTTTTGAAAATCTGCAAAGCCTCCTGGCTATCGGTAGTGGATATAACTTCATAATCGAGTTTCTCAAGTATTGCAGAGAATATTGTAATATTTTCACTGATATCATCGACAAGCAGGATTCGGCCTTTGCCCTTGTGGATTTTTTTGTCTGCCTGTTTTTTGGGTTTTATTTTACCTTTGGATTCAGGTAAATAGATTGTAAAGGTCGTCCCTTTATCAATTTCAGAATCAACAAAAATTAGGCCTCGATGAGCTTTTACTATTCCGTGAACTACGCTGAGCCCCAGGCCTGTTCCGTCACCGGCTTCTTTAGTTGTGTAGAATGGTTCGAAAATTCTATCCTGTATTTCTTTGGGAATACCGCTTCCAGTATCACTGAATGATAGCCTTGCATATTGGCCTTTTTGATATTCGGTAGCTATTGGAATATTTTCATCTTCGAGATTGACACTTTCCAGCTTTATCGTGAGCCTTCCGCCTTTTTTCATGGCCTGATACGCATTAGTCGCCAGATTCATAATAATCTGATTGATCTGGCTTTCATCGGCATAAATATTGATATCTTGCTCTGGTACAAGGACTTTAAGAGAAATAGTAGTAGGAATCGAAGCTCGGAGTAGTTTTATATCATTTTCAATTAGTTCATTCAAAAGGACAATTTCTTTGAATTCATCGAATTTCCTGCTAAATATTAATAATTGCTTTACAAGATCCCTTGCTTTCTCGGCACTCTTTTGGATTTGAGTAATACCTTCTCCAAGGATACTATCTTCTGGTATATCAAGAAGTACCATTTCTGCATAGCCTATGATAGGAGTCAAGAGATTGTTGAAATCATGAGCGATTCCGCCTGCTAGGGTGCCAATCGTTTCCATCTTTTGTGCCTGGCGAAGTTGATTTTCCAATTTTTGTCTTTCTTTTTCAGCTTTCTTTCTATCTGTTATATCGCGAATTGCCGCCACTCTAAGGGTTTCGCCTTCATCGATTATATCTCTTCCAATAATCTCTATTGGAACAACCTTACCGTCTTTTATCTTCATAGCGATTTCATAGGGTTCAGCATACCTTTTTTGGATATTTTCGGTTATAAGCTTGTGGTATTCTTGCGGAACGAAAGATTTGATTGCATTTTTGCCTACTATTTCATCTCTTTCGATGCCCATCATTTTAAGAAGTGATTCATTGACATCGATAATTAAACCATTTTTGTGAAGAATTATTCCTTCGAAAGTAAGATTTGAAAGTTTTCTAAATCGTTCTTCACTTTCTTTAAGTTTATCTTCGCTCAATGTCCTATCAATAAATTGGCCGATCATTTCGGCTGATGTTTGTAGAAGCCGCACATTATCTTCATGCCAGATTCTTTCGTATTTAGTTTCATCGAAACCGATGAAAGCATGAAATTCCGACTTCACGAAAATGGGAAGTACAAGGATAGATTTTATATCCTGAGACTCCAATACTTCTTTTTCTAAAGTGGGGAAATCGCGAACTATCCCGACAATTGGGTCGCCATTTGAAAGCTTTTCTTGCCACCTCTGGAATCCTTCATTGTAGGGAACTTCTTGCAAATCTGGATTATCGATTTCTGGTTCGACACCATCGGCACAAGCTTCATATTTTTGCGCCATACAGATGCCTTTCCCTTCTACATACTCATTCTTGAAAATATACACGCGCCCAACACCAGTTACGTCTAATAGAATTTCAAGGCACTTGTTTATAGATTCATCTTTGGAGTCGGTAAAAAAGAGATTCGATGTTATTTGGTACAATGCTACTTCATATTTTAATCTATTTTTTAGATTTTCTAAGGTTTCTCGCTGCTCTGTTATATCCATTATGACAGATACCGCGCCATCGAAATTATTCTCGGCATCGAAAAGGGGCGCAGTATTTACAGATAGCTTCAGGCGTTTTTTATTGGTTCCCATAATATATAGTTCAGTACCGATATCCGGCTTTAGTGTCCTGCGGGTTTTATCGAAGGGTAGCTCTTCAATAGAATTTCCATCGAAGTCTTTTATATCCCATTTCGAAGCATCATAGGTTATGTTATAATATTCATCGCGTATGATATCCAGCATTTTACTTGCCTGTTTATTGGCATAAGAGAGCTTGCCTTCTCTATTGAAAAGGATAATGCTTACCGGGCTGTAATTCATCAAGGCATCGAGTTTCATTTTCTCTTCGCGCAATTGCTCTTGTTGGATTTTTCTTTGGGTAATATCACGGTCGATTCCGCGATAGCCTTTTAATTTGCCATCATCGTCAAATATCGGGATAGCAGTCGATTCGAATACTTTGACCTGGCCGTTTTTATGTATAAAATGAGCATGGTAACCTTTCCAGCTCTTGCCCTCTTCGAGAGCTTTGACTAATTTGTCCTCTTGCGATTTGGTTTTAGCAAAATCCGGCCATAATTTTTGGGTTGGATAACCGACTATTTCATCGATATCATAACCGAGTAAATCTTTAACCGCTGGATTAGAATAGGTATGAATACCATTCAAATCCATTTCCCACGCCCAATCGCTGAGCGAATCGAGAAAATCACGATAGTATTTTCTTTCTTTGTCCAGTGACTTTTGGGCTTTTCTGGTTTCTGTAATATCGCGAATAATTCCTGCCAGTCCAGTAACTTCGCCCTTCTCGATGATTGGGATTTTCCTTGTTTCAAGAATTCTGTCTCCAGCATTTTCAATATTGATTGCTATATTCTTTGTATCTATTGCTTCATTATCGCTTTTCATGCAATTCATAGCAGCATATTCGGGCATTAGTTCGAAATCGGTTTTGCCAATGATCTTATTTTCTGGAAGCTGGAAATAATCCATCGTTGCTTTATTTACCAGCACATATTCTCTTTTCATATTCTTTAGGAAATACATATCCGGGCTAGAATTTATGAAATGTTTGAGATTACGTTGGCTTTTGCGAAGTTCTTCTTCTGCCTGTTTCCTTTTGGTATTATCTCTTGCTATTCCCATAACCACTCGTTCATCTTCTAATCTAATTGGGAATGTTCTTATTTCCGTATTAACCAGGCCGCCATCTTTAGAAATAATAGTAAATTCATCCGGCCCGGTCGGTTTATTTAGCACATTCTTCGCAAGATTTTTGACGGCCTTCATCAGATATTTAGGTGGCAGAATGCCAGTTTGCCTGAAGTCCTTATTAATTAGTTCTTCTTTGGAATATCCTAATAACTCTTCTGCTTTTCTATTGCCATCTACGAATCTTCCTCTCAAGTCATTGATATATATCGCATCGGGTGCATTTTCAAATAGGACTTTATAGCGTTTTTCACTCTCTTTTAGTTTTTCTTCTGCTCTTTTTCTGTCTTCGATATTTCGAGCAAATCCAATTATATGCTCTTTCTCATCGAGAATTATTTTAGTCAAATTGACTTCGACTGTAAATTTGCTTCCATCTTTTCTTTTGTGCATACTTTCTATAATAGAAGCATCACCAATTTTCAAACTCTTCCAATATTTCTTTCTGTGGTCATCGATTTCTATGAATGGGTCGATATCCGATACATTTAGCCCTTTTAGCTCTTGTTCTGTGTAGCCTAGCGATTTATATGAATTCTCATTAAAAAGTACAATTCTACCTTCCATATCATGCATGAAAATTGAGTCGGCAGATTTCTCTATAATCAAGCGGAAACGCTCCTCGCTTTCTTTGAGCGATGAAAGCAGCCTATCTCTTTCACTCACGGTTTTTGCGAGTTTGATATTGCTGAGGTTTATCTCGGATACCATCATAGCAAATTGGCGATAAAAATCAAAAACCGTTTCGACCTTTCGATGTGACCAGCGTGGGACTTCTTCGAGAGCTTTCAAGTATTGTTCTTTGTCGAAACCAAATTCTTCAGCTTGATTTTCGAAGAATTTATGATTGATCGTTTCATCGTCATAGAAGAATTGGCCGAGGAAAATCGCTCCTAATCTCTTATCTCCGATGAAAATTGGAGTTGCGATATCCCACATATTATTTTTGCACTTATATTGGCGGACTTCGCCTTCTTTCAGATCATTAGAAAGGAGAGTATCGCTTTCAATACACCTTTTATTTGTTACTGGATGTACCCTATGAAATTCTGTGCAAATCTTTTGCCATCCGGTTTTCACAAGAATTTTGCCATCATTATCAACGATAGCAATTCCGATATTAGTAAGTTCATAAAATTCATTCATCATCGATTGTATCTTATCGATATCCAAAACATCTTCCAGTTTCAAATATGTAATCTCTGTGTCTGGCACAAGAATGCTTTTTAACTTTCTTACTATTGTGTCCTGGTTATTTTTGAGTTTCAGCTCGGTTTCTTTGAGTTTGGTAATATCTCTTGTATTGAGTATAGATATGAGTTCATCGTCTTCGACCATGCTCGATGAGACAATTGTTTCCAGCCATCTATAATTACCATCTTTGTGTTTTTGCCGATAGATATATTTTGTTGAACCAGTAATACGATTATCGATTCTATTTTTCATTTTTTCGATTATTCTAGCTTTATCATCGGGATGGAATAATTCTGTATGTTCTAGTTCGAGGAATTCTTCGGGAGAATATCCAAGGATAGTCTCGATACTTGGACTTACATATATTAGTTGATAGCCCTTAAACATAGTTACGAGATCGCTGGAATTTTCGGCCAGGATGCGGTACTTTTCTTCGGAATCTTCTAATTCAATTTTTGCTTGTTTCTCATTAGTTATATCTCTCAAAATCCCGGCCAGAAGATAGCCATCAGCAGTTTTGATTGGAAATGTATTGCTTTTTATATATCTCTTTTCGCCATCTGGCCGCAT
>JBKHBT010000034.1:0-33933 GCA_046542255.1 Candidatus Zixiibacteriota bacterium
GCCAGGCCATCGTCGGTAGTGAAGCTCATCCATTCTTCGGCGGTGGTTAATGATATTAGCAGCAGGATTAGGGCTGCTAGGATTGGTATTTTTTTCATTTTTTGGGTTCTCCTTTTGTTCCATTTTTGCGATAGGGGCAGGTTCATAACCTGCCCTTTTCCCTATAGGTATTAGATTTGGGCAGGTCGCGGACCTGCCCCTACCCGATGGTTTTCATTTTTCAATTCCACAAATCAATATCAAACAAGCCCAAAAACCACCCTTCGCTATAAATTATTTTTGGTGTGCTCTAAATATAATAATATATTAAATCCTACGATTGTCAATGTACATGGCAATATATCATTAAAACTGGTTAATTAAGTCTGAACAAAAGACATTAAACAGGTTTTTCACTCGACATTTTGCTAATGTTTTTATATATTCATATCGATAATGCAATAACAGAATTGAAACCAAAGCAGGAGAATAAAGATATGAAGCGCGATAGAACCAAAATTGTATGCACCCTCTCGGATAAATTGGCCACTGAGTCGATGTTATCTGATATGGTGATTAAAGGCATGGATGTTGCCAGACTTAATTTTTCTCATGCCACTTACGATAGCGCACGAAAGATGATAGCCCTTATAAAGAAAGTGCGAGAAGGCCTCAATACGCCACTTGGAATTATGCTCGATACTAAAGGCCCAGAATCAAGGATCTACGGAATAAAAGAAGCATTCCCTGTGAAACCCGGCGATATCTTGACTGTTGAAAGCTGGCCGGGAAAAGACTATGAAAAGGCCGGGACAAATAGGATTCATCACTTCTATACCAATCTGCCCGATGTGCAGGAATTGGTTAATATAAAAGACAAAGTCCTTCTTGCTGATGGAATGATAGAATGCCGCGTAAACGAGATCACCGGAAAGATGGTAAATCTCGAAGTTTTGAACACCGGCAAAGTTAAGAACAAAGCACATCTTTCAATACCCGGAATCGATTATCCCTTGCCATTTATGTCGGATAAGGATGCTGATGATATAAGATTTGCTGTGGAAAATGACCTGGATTTTATCGCATTGTCATTTGTGCGCAATGCCGAAGATATTTTCACTGTAAGAGATTTGATATATGAAACCGATCCCGATTCGCGTATCAATCTGATCTCGAAAATCGAACATCGCGGAGCTATTCACAACCTTGATGATATCATTAGGCATTCCGATGGCATTATGGTCGCAAGAGGCGATCTGGGCGTTGAGCTGGAAATCGAGGAGATTCCTATAATGCAAAAAAAGATCATCAATGATTGCTATACCGCCGGTAAATCAGTGATTGTGGCAACCCAGATGCTGGAGTCGATGATCGACCATCGCCTGCCAACTCGCGCCGAGGTTTCCGATGTGGCCAATGCCTGTTTCGACCTGGCTTCGGCAGTTATGCTATCTGGCGAGACTGCTATCGGCAAATATCCATTGCTGGTTGTCGAAACCATGCAAAAGATAATCCAAAAGGTCGAAGATTCATATGAATACGAAGATTTCCTCGAAACGCAGTTGGACAAAATCGATCCGACAGATTTGACCAGCGTGCTGACATATAGCGCAGTTGCTTCGGCATACCGATGCAATGCACGCGCTCTTGTTGTGTTTTCTCGTACTGGATATAGCGCAAGGATGGTGGCACGGCTTCGCCCAAAAATTCCGATACATGCCGTAACGCTCGATGAAAAGGTCTATAATCAGCTTTCGATTGCATGGGGCGTTTTGCCGCATCTTATCGAAGATGACACCGATTTCGAGGTATTGGTGAAGCGCGCTCTATCTCTACTAAAGCGCGAAGAGCTTGTTGAAAGCGGAGACAATGTGGTTATTGTCGCCGGTGTCCCGCTTGGAATACATGGCAAAACCAATATGATACGAATAGAATCGGTTTAATGCTTCGTAATGTTAATATTTCAATTCTAAACTCTTTATAGATCAAGCTGGTTGGGGTGAATTTCGTTTTTGAGTTTACTGTCAAATTTTTTTAAATTAGCTCCAATGTCTTTTTCTCTTTTATAGACATACATATAACATATATATAATATTTAATATATATACCCAAAAGGCTTTACTGATGTTTTAGCCTGAAAAGTATGACAATGCGGAACAGCGCATTGTCTGAATGCTCGATTTCAAAGAGATTGCGCTCGTCAAATAACTCCGGTTGAATACTCTCATCTTCAATTAATTTGCGGCATGAAAGTTTTTGTGTCGGAAACATTACCATCGACAACTCGAACCGTTATCGGGCAACCGCGCTCATAGGTCAGAAGTCCATAGTTGACTTGAAGTTTCCCCTTTTTGCGAACGCGATTGTAACCACGATGGGCGAGCGGGCATTTGTCGCCTTCGAAGTAACTCGAAGATAAATCGTATAATAAATTTGAACCATCGCCCAAATGGCATTTGGTTAATTTGGGGTCAATATATTTTTTTTTGAGCCAGAAGCCAATCCATCGCTTTGTAAAGATCATTTTCCGTGGCATCTTCGATTGCTAACTGCTTGGGAATTGATGTATTGTGCCACCAGCGAGTAGTCGCAATTTACTATCAGGATTAAGAATCCGACATGCCATTATTCCAAGTATAATATCGCTCTCGCGCGATGGCTGGGATGCTATCAAGTTCGGAAGATTCAGTTGCCTCATCGCAGACAAAACGCCTTCAACGGAACCGTGATGTTTTTTTATATTTATCGCCATCTCGATACGATTGGCGAAGTAGTTTTGTTTCTTTATAGCCTCGATTTGGAATTATGTCGATATGCATACTCATGTCGAATTATATATAGTCATTTTAACTTTTCTATCTAGTAAAACAATTTTATTTCCATGGGAAATTTATCAAAAGCAAAATGGACTTAGTGCCTTATACTGTAATGAGTTAGATCTATTTTGTGCGTGGAACTTCAGTATAAAGATTCAATTTTCCTCCATTGCGCAAATCACGATATTTATTATATTATAATAATGATTGTTTCAATGATTTAGGCAATTTTGATATTTAATTTTGGAGGAATAATGGAAAAGGCTCGCACAAGATTCGCACCATCACCTACTGGCAAACCACATATCGGAAATATCCGAACAGCATTATTTGCATGGCTTTGGGCCAGGCATACCGATGGCGATTTCATATTACGAATCGAAGACACCGACCGGGAACGCTATCAGGAAGAGGCAATGTCTTCTATATTCGAGGCGATGAAATGGCTTGGCCTGGATTGGAACGAAGGCCCCGAAAAAGGCGGAGAATATGGCCCGTATCTTCAGAGCGAAAGACTCGATATCTATCACAAGCATGCACAGAGGCTTCTGGAGTCTGGCAATGCCTACTGGTGCGATTGCACAAAAGAACGCCTTTCCGAAGTCCGCGAAAAACAGCGCAAAAACAAAGAACATATGCACTATGACAGAAGATGTCTCGATCGCAATTTGGAATCGAGCTTTGATGACCCAAATACGGTACTTCGTCTTCGAATACCGGATACCGACAAAGTCGTTTTCAATGATTTCATTCGCGGTGAGATAGAATTTTCCACAGAAGAGCTCGATGATATTGTCCTTATCAAATCCGATGGCTATCCGACATATCATTTTGCCTTTGCTGTCGATGATACCGAGATGGGTATAACACATATCATGCGCGGAGAAGAGTATATTCCATCATCAGGAATGCATAAAGCGCTTTTCGATGCTTTGGAATTTGATATGCCGCACATCGTGCATCTTCCATTAATACTCGGCCCGGACAAGGGCAAACTCTCCAAAAGACATGGTGCGACTTCTGTTCTCGATTATAAGAAAATGGGTTTTTTACCCGAAGCGATTTTCAATTTCATTGCGCTAATGGGATGGTCACCGGGCGATGACCGCGAAATAATCACGCCCGATGAGATGGTTGAGCTTTTTGATATCAAGAATATCCATAAATCTGCCGCCGTTTTCGATCCCGAAAAATTATTGTGGATGAATGGTGAATATATCCGAGCAATGTCGCCGGAAGAGCTGGATAAAAAGCTCCGCCCATACTACGAAGGAAAAGGCTGGAAAGCAGATGATGACTTCTTCCTGAAGATAGCCGGCTCCATGCAAGAACGTCTCAAGAAACTCACCGATATGGTCGACAATGGCTGGTTCTGGTTCGAGGACCCTACCGAGTATCAGGAGAAGGGCATCAAAAAGCATTTCAAGCCAGAAGCAGTACAGAGATTGCAGGATATTTACGATTCACTCGAGTCTATCGAGAATTGGGAGGAGAAAGAAATCGAAGATGCGATTAGATCATGCGCCAAAAAGCGCGAAGAAGGCGCTGGAAAGCTTATCCATCCAATGAGGCTATCGACAAGCGGGCTGACATACGGCCCGAGCGCATTCGATATAATTCTATTTCTACCCAAAGAGACTATCCTACGAAGAATCAAAAATGCTCAGGAATTTGTCAAAAAACTTCATGGAGTGCAATGATGAAAAAGATGATATTCACATTATTACTGGTTTTTATTTTATTTGCTGGCTGCAAAGCCGAAAAGCAGCTCGAAAAGCCCGAATCCAGTCAAGAGCCAAAAGGCACAACAATTGATATCGAGCCTGGCATGAGGCTCATTTATGAATTTAGTATGCAAGGCCAGCCGGAAGAGCTTGATATATTCATCGAAGCTATAGAGCCGGAATTTACCATGAAATGGAATATTCCATCACGAAATTCTGGGCATTTTTACAGGGTGCTTTTGCCAGAAGTTATCGATTCATCTATCAAAGAAAGGCCAAGATTCTATGGCGGAAACGATACACTCGAAAATGAGTATTCAATAATATTCCCGAGAAATCTCTATAATGACCTGATGGAAACCGACACCTGCAAGTTTTTTCCGATAGGCGATAATCAAAAGGAAGCGACATATCTGGTGAAACTCGGCATGGAAAAAGTCGATGTCATAATAGATGGCATGAATGTTCAGCTCGATGCTATCCATGCGCGCGAAAGAATATGGAAAAACTATGAGTATTGGATTCTGAATAATCCGGAGCATCCCTTGATTCTGAGGCGAATCAGTACTTATGATTTCAAATTAAAAGAGATAGAGACGGATTGATAGTTGAAATCATTTGAATTTGTGAACTTTTTTGTGTATAATATTCCATCGCTCCGAATGTTTGGAGTTGAAGTTTAAGCTTTTTGAGCTTCTAATTGGAATAAGGATAGTTTTGCACTTTTTGTTTTAATCACATCTATCTATTCGCGACATCTCAGTAATTTTACAAAATCGTTAAGTGCATAACTCACGATATGTTGGGAATTTGCCCTGCAAATGAATGATTCAGCCCGATAATTCTTCCCTTGCTTTATATTGGTATTATGCTATATTATACATTAAACCAAAAGAAAGGAAAACGATGAAAAAGGCATTCATATTATTAACATTTGCAATGATTAATTTGTCAGTCACTGTGATTTCTTGCAATGGCAAAGAAAACGACAAAAAGAATGATGATTCACAGCCAGAAGAAGTCTCAACGATCACTCTTGGTGGAGACTATTTCGATGAGCTGAATGTTTCACTCGAAGAGGTAGTTAGCGATCTGAATCAACCACTGAATATCGCATTCGAGCCTGGCAATAGCGAGAGAATGTACATCGTCGAAAGAGGCGGCCTTGTCAGGATTTATGATGGTGCTGATTTATTTGAGGAACCTTTTCTGGATATTTCAGACAAAGTTGCTACTGGCTTTCAGGAGCAGGGGCTTTTGGATATGGCATTTCATCCTAATTTCCCTGAAGATAACCGTGTTTTTGTGCATTTTTCAAGCATCGATGATGATGGTGCAGGCAAATTGGTTAGCTATCGTGTACCAACGGATAATCCCAATAACATCGACCCCGAAACAGAGACGAATATCTTGATGGTCGAGCAACCATACGATAACCATAATGGCGGAGAAGTCGAATTCGGCGATGATGGCTATCTCTATATCGCATTCGGTGATGGCGGCAGCGGCGGCGACCCGGATGGCTATGGCCAAAACAGAAATTCGCTTCTGGGCACAATATGCAGAATCGACATAAATAGCGAGGATTCAACTGGATATAGTATACCTCCAGACAATCCATTTGTAGGCTCCTCTTATGAAGATGAAATCTGGGCATGGGGCCTTCGTAATCCATGGAAATTCCAATTTGATCCGGCCAATGGCGATTTATATATTGCCGATGTGGGGCAGAGCAATTATGAAGAAATCAATCTCCAGCCAGCAGGTAGTTCCGGCGGCGTCAATTATGGATGGAATATCATGGAAGGCAATCACTGCTATCCACCCGGCACAGAATGTGATAGCATAGGCCAGGTACCACTTGCAGAATATGACCATACAAATGGCTGTTCTATAACAGGCCTGGGTGTCTATCGTGGAAGCGAATATCCTCAGTTTCAGGGGATCTACTTCAGCGGCGATTATTGTAATGGCAAGATATTCGCACTTGGCAAGGATGATTCTGATAACTGGCATTTCGAACAAGTTGCCGAAACCGGCCATCACATCACCGGCTCTGGACAAGATGCTGATGGCAATATCTATGTGACGATTTTCAGCTCGCCTGGCAAGGTTTTTAAGATTGTTGGGGAGTAGGATATTGTTTTTGGTTTAGTTAGTCGTGTCTTTGGCTACGTTTTAACTGTGCCTTCGGCTTTGTTCAGGTAGCGTTATGGGATGTGCCCTCGGCACTTCGGCTTGGCTCAGCACGGCGCTCCGCTCGGGCAGCGTTATGAGATGTGCCCTCGGCACTTCGGCTTGGCTCAGCACGGCGCTCCGCTCGGGCATCGTTATGTGATGTGCCCTCGGCTCCGCTCGGGCACCGGTTGTATTGCAATTTAATATTGTTACGAAATACTGCTTCGTAAATCAAAGATGCCTCGCTCCAACGCTCTGCGTGGAGCGGAAAGTGGCAACGCTCTGCGTTGATTTTGGGGCTGGTAAATCTGTACTCGGCTGAATAAAACCTTGCAAAATATTAGAATTGCATTAGCTTTATGTTGCGAATTACCAGCAAAAGGAGATTTATGATAATCCCAGTTAAAAATGTAATCGAAATTTTCGAGACACAGGCTAAGAGATGTATAAATGCAAAAGATGTGTACTTTTTATTAGAATTGAAAAGATTGATTGAATTACAAGATAATCAACATATAAAATCTTGTCTTCATGATTTACAGCATGATGCGCTTAAATGGAGAGAACTAATAATACTAAATTTGAATAACTATCTAACAGCATGTGAAGAATTTTTCAATTTTATTACTGAGAAACATAGCGAAATGCTAAAACTTACAAAAATTATAAAGAATACAGAATATAAAGCCGAAAAAATCAAACCATTGATAGATAAACTAAAAGACAATGTAGAAGACAAAGAGTTTTATAATTCTTTGACAAACATTTTTGATCTAAAGGAGCAAATAAACAATATTATAGAATTAAAGATACTTAAATTCGATTGCAAAACTCTAAAAGAAAAAAGCGAATTAACTAGCGAATTTGGCGAGCTGGAAGATGAGTTTATAAAATTTATGGATGAACTAACAAATTATGAGCGAATACATCCATTTGCTTACTGGGAAGAAATAGAAGAAGTTGTAACAATGGTCAATTTTGAGCACTCAATACCTTCTAATAGAGATGGTACCAAATATAGATACTATAGATCTAAATGGGAGTTTCAACATTATGATATACATAGAAATGGTGAATATGGTAAATTAGCAGACACAATGCATAAAATCTGGGGACGAAATTATAAAAAATGGCATGAAAAAATGATTTTCGGTATCGAACTGCTGAAAGATGATATTACTTATAGATTAAAAAAAAGAGTTTCGGCAGAATGGGCTATTAACAAATATATCATTCGGACTACGTTATACCGTTTCGATGAAATCAGAAGGCTTATAGATGAAGATGGAGATAGCTCAGGTAACAACCAAACTGAAAAGTTATTGCAGAATGATGCAGCGGCTTATCTCTTTGATTTAGGATTTAATGTAGTCGTTGAAAAAGTTATACCCAAACAACGCTTGGATATTTACGAAGAACTTATGGGAATAGATATCATAAGAGACGCTTTATTAATTGAGACTAAGGTATGTAAAAATAAAGGTGAAGCTCAAAAGGTAATCAAAGATGGTCTTAATCAATTATTCAGCTACGCAACTAGTATTGATTCACTAAATTAGACAGAAAATTATCTATTAGTATTCAGAACAAGTGGAAAAAATTTGAGTTTAACGTCAAATAAAGTGAGTATTGGCAGCTATTTCTTTAATATAAGAATAATAAATCTCTCAAATGAAAAAACTGGTCGTAAATCCGATAATCCAATAACTATTAATACGGAGAAGATCGCTGAAGAGATCTCGGGAACTAAAGATTAACTAGTAGAATATATCATTACAATAATAGGCAACGCAGAGCGTTGAAGCCCTATCGTTCCGCGCGGAGCGCTGGAACGAGAAGTGGGCTTATGCTGGGCCTTAGATACCTGAAAATAGAGTTTCGCTACTCATTACACCTTGCTCAATGCAAGCATTGCGGAGCGCTGGAACGAGGGCCGGTTATGAAAATGAAAGGCCGATATTAAACCAAAATCAAAAAACCCCCGCCCAAAAAAAGGCAGGGGTTTCTATTTTCTAACGGCCTTTGCCTATTTCGGCAATAACCGTTTTATGCTAATTCAAGCCTTAGACTATCTTCTCGCCACGCTTTTTGTAGTGCGTGTGAAGTAGTACGTGGCTCTTGTGGCTGCATGGGCCTTCCGGAATAAACTCTTCGTAGAATTTCTGTACGGTCGGGTTCTCATGCGATTTGCGATAGGTCATATTATGATCTTCGCTGTAGATAGCCTGTGCACGCTTTTCCCTGATTTCCGGAGTTGTTGGTATTGGCTGGCCGCCACCGCCGAGACATCCGCCAGGACATGCCATGAACTCAATGAAGTGATATCCTTCAAGTGTGCCATCGCGAAGGCCTTCAAGAACCATTCTCGCATTAGACAAACCATGAGCGACACCGACTTTGAGAGTTGCGCCATCGAGGAATTTCCAGTCATCGACCGGGTCTTCGATGGTAAGCTCGGCAGTACGGAATCCCTCCATGCCGCGAACCGGGGTAATATCGAGTTTCTCGAATGGGACTTCTCTGCCAGTAACAAGCTCATAAGCTGTTCTGATAGCAGCTTCCATAACACCGCCGGTTGCGCCAAAAATGACGCCTGCGCCAGAACCGAGTCCTAATGGATTATCGAATTCTGAGTCCGGCATATCATGAAGGTCGATGCCAGCTTCTTTGACCATGCGAGCAAGCTCACGTGTTGTGAGTGCATAATCGACATCGCGATAGCCTGAATCGGCCATTTCTGGACGTTCGGTTTCGAATTTCTTAGCACTGCAAGGCATAAGCGATACCGAAACGATATCTTTCGGGTCGATGCCTGCATTTTCGGCGTAATGAGTCTTAATGATTGCACCGAACATCTGCTGCGGTGATTTACAAGTTGAAACGTGATCGAGTAAATCATCGCCGAATTCTTCTACAAACCGGATCCATCCAGGTGAGCAGGATGTGAACTGTGGTAGTGCGACTTCTTTCTTATCGACCAATGCTGACTTCAAACGATTCAGTAACTCGGTGCCCTCTTCCATGATTGTAACATCGGCTGTGAAATTGGTATCGAATACTTTATTGAAGCCCATTCTATGGAGAGCAGTATTGAGCTTTTTGGTAACGGCTGTTCCCGGAGGATAGCCGAATTCTTCGCCTATGCCTGCACGAGGCGCCGGTGCTGTCTGGATAACGACATGTTTTGTTGGGTCATCGATAGCTTCCCAAACTGCATCAGAATCATCGCGCTCTGTAAGTGCGGCTGTCGGGCAGCGGTTGATACACTGGCCACATGCCACACAAAGCTCTTCCAGCATAGGAAGATCATTGAATGTGCCAACTTTGACATCGAAACCACGATCGTCTTTGCCGAGTGCATAGACGGTTTGGATTTCCTGACATGTGCGCACGCAGCGGAAGCAGCGGATACATTTATTCATGTCGCGGCGAATAACGCCATCGTCAAAAATCGGGAATTCCGGCTCTTCGACATGGCCGAAATTGAATTTATCTACGCCATATTTTCCTGCCAGGTCGCGGAGTTCGCAATTGGCATTTCTCTTACAGCTATAGCACTCGCCATAGTGCTCAGAAAGCAATAGGTCGAGTGTATCTCTTCTTGCTCTTCTGATTGCCGGGCTCGATGTGCGCACTTTCATATTCTCGGATACTGGATATGCACATGCTGCCTGAAGCAATCTCTGTCCTTCTATCTCGACCACGCAGAGACGGCAGGAGCCTTCTACACAAAGGTCATCGTGATAGCACAATGTCGGGATTTCGATACCGAGCTTGCGCGCAGCCTGAAGGATGGTTGTTCCTGCTGGAACCTGTACTTCTTTGTCATCTATAGTAACATTAATAAGACCAATATTTTTCGGGTCTTCTTTGCTAACATTGCTGGCTTTTACATTTGCCATTTATTTAATCCTCCTTATAGTCTGGAAGTTTATCTTCCCAGAACTTCGTCTTTGAAGTTCTCGACAATATCGAGGAATGCATTCGGAGCAGTCTGTCCGAGACCGCACTTTGAAGCCTTCTGCATTGTCTGGGCAAGTCCTTTGAGTTTTTTAAGATAGCTAATCGAACATTCGCCTTCCTGAAGCATTTCGATGCCTTCACGAAGCCTTACGCAGCCTAAGCGGCATGGTGTGCACTGTCCGCAAGATTCTTCAACGAAGAAGTCCATGAAATCTGCGGATGCCTGAAGCATGTCCTGATGATGGCCAAATACCATAATCGAACCGCCGGTAGAAAGGTCTTCATAACCTATCTTTCTACTAAATTCGCTTCTCGGTACTGTTCTACCAGATGCACCGCCAACCTGAACGGCCTTTGCATCTTCGCCACCGACTTCTTTGAGCATCTCTTTGACGGTGATGCCATATGGAAGTTCATAGATTCCAGGTTCATCGATATCTCCAGAGATCGACATGAGTTTTGTGCCTGCAGATTTTTCTGTACCAAAGCCTTTGAACCAATCTGCACCTTTTTCTATAATTCTGGATGCAGCAAGGAATGTCTCTACATTGTTGACAATTGTCGGCTCGCCACAGAATCCAACAGTTACAGGGAATGGTGGGCGATTTCTTGGCTCGCCACGGAACCCTTCGAGAGATTCTATAAGAGCGGTTTCTTCGCCACAAACATATGCGCCTGCACCCATATGAATTTCGATATCAAAATTGAAACCTTCTTTGATATTTTCGCCAAGTGCGCCTTTTTCTCGATGTTTCTCAAGGATATCCTCGATATCGTCCATCATGAATGTGTATTCGCCGCGAAGATAAAGATAGCCTTTTTCTGCGCCGATTGCATAACCAGCAATTGTCATACCATCGATTACATTGCAGATATAATCGGTAAGCAAGAGCCTATCTTTGAATGTTCCGGGTTCGCCTTCGTCTGCATTACAGATGACGATCTTATTATCGCCCTTAGCAGCAGCAGCGAGCTGCCATTTGATAGCAGTCGGGAAACCTGCGCCACCACGCCCGCGAAGGCCGGATTCTCTGATTTCCTGAATTACATCGACGCGCTTCATATCGAGGGCTTTTTTGAGGCCTTTGCCGCATTCTGCGCCTTCGAGCAATGGGCCAGCTTTTCTGAGGTTCTTTTTGAATTCTGTTGTCTTTGGATCCAGTTTGCCGAATGTTGTGCGAAGCTCATTCAAAATATCATGAACGCCTTCGGGATCGACTTCTGTATAGACTTTATTATTAACCATAATAGCCGGAGCTTGATCGCTCATACCAATGCAGCTCGTGTAAAGAAGTGTGAACATACCGTCTTCTGTTGTTTCACCGGCTTCGAGGCCAAGCTCATTCTCGAATTGGCGCTCGATCGGTTCCATAAGGCTGATTTCGCGAGGGGTACCCATTGCAAGGCGAATCACATACTTGCCAAGTTTTTCTCTGGTCAAGAAAGAATAAAATGTAACAACTTCCTGCACCTGAATCGGAAGAAGATCCAGAGCGGTTGCAATATCCTGCATAGCATAGGCGGAAATATAGCCATATTCATCCTGAATTCCGCGGAGAACAGAAATAAGCGAATAACGGGACTTTCCAAATTTCTCGACCAATGCGCCAATTTTTTCTTGCAGGCGTTCTCTTTCTACTGTCATCATCAAACGCCCCCTAACCCAAGTATTTATTGATTTTTTCGATTAGCTTGCCCGGCTCGATCGGTTTCTCGAGGAAATCATTAACCGGAACCATTTCATCGTCTTTGTCGTATTTCATACCGGAAATGCGGTTGATATTCGACAGGATGATAATCGGTGTCTCGATTCCTTCTTTTCTGATCTTCTGCGCCAGGACAAAACCGTCATCTTCTTCTTCCATCATAACATCCAGAAGAATCAGTTCCGGCTTTTCCTCTTTGACCGCATCAAAACCGTCAGCACGATTATGTGCTGTGGCTACGTCAAAGCCCTCTTTTTCGAGGACGATACGTGTGGTTTCGACGAGATCACGATCATCGTCAATGACAAGAATCTTCGCCATTTGTTTGTACCTCCTATAAATTAATTACTACGGTTATCCTTAATATATCCACCATAGATAGCTAAATTATAGAAGAAAGAGTCAATGTCAAGAAAAAACGTTAATATTTTCACATTATTTTTGCAAATCACTAAACTATGGGCATATGCCCAGATCGACTGTGCTTTATCTCTGGAAATAATTACGGCATCCAATACCTTGATATAAGGCTAAATTTTATGATGTGTATCCGGGATTCTGACCAATAGCCACCACAATAAGTTGGCAAATAAAGATAGAGCCATAATTTCTCTTCCTGGCCAGGCTCGATAGCAAAGCCATCTGGGCCGAGATATTGATTATCCGCCCAGTTTTCTAATGTATCGATGAAATCATAATGCCTCTCGAAATCCACTGGTAAACTGCTCTGAAAACGCCCGCGCACATTTAATTTGCAAGGCCCGGGAATCGAATCGATGCGCCAAAGCTCATGGCCGTAGGATATGACATGCAAGCCGTAATCGATAGGGGCATTGCCATTATTTTGTATTTCAAATCCATCGACTTCTGTCATTGAAGTGCTATCGCCGTATTCCATTGTATCTGTCAAGAACCATATAGAATCGGCAATTGACGAAATTGCAATATCCAGGAAAAAGTCCTCTGCGAGATATTCTGCCTGAATACTAATCGGCTGCTCGACCGGGCCGACATCATGATGATCGCTTTCGCCATTGGAGAAACCATCGAAAAGCCAGAGCGTATTTGATGCAAAATGATAATCCGAATCCGATGCGGCTACATGGAAACTCTCGCCCTGCATATACCAATTGGATAGCGAATCCGTAAATGTATCGCTGTCCATCGCTACCCAACCCACTCCGGTGAAAGGCGATTTGGCGAGCTTACATAGGAATGCATAATCATAAAGTGCAATGACAGAATCTGGCTCATCGAATTTATAGAAATGCGCGATATCCGAGCTATCCGACCATGTTCGGAATACTGCCTGCGTATCAGTACCGCAAATTAAAGGTGAAACAGCCGAAACAAATAGCGAATCGCCTATTGCAATCCAATCTTCGTATATCAGCGAAGTGTCTGCTTCTCCAATGATTATTTCTGCACAATCATATTGTGGATAGACTCTTGCCATAACCGATGTATCATAATTTGCCCAGATTGTCCCCGGCTCGGAGACTTCGAAAGTACAAGGATTAGCAGCCGATGCAACAAGGCCGTTCCATTCGCGGAAAGTATAGAGCCAGCCTTCATCTTCGATAGAATCAGCCGCAAGAATGACTGCTTCGGAATCTGGCATATGCCAACCTTCACCGGTTGGCTCATCATGCTCGGATACTAGCTCGATAAAATATTCATCCTGCCAATTGAAATGCAAAGAGCAATTCCATTCGGGAGTAAAAGAAGCTGCGGCACCAGTGCCAGAGTCTATTTCGGTATATGCTGCCCAGACGAAAATATTATCATAAATGATTCGATATTGGCTCCACCCACCCGCAAAGCCTTTGAATCGAAGCAATATTTCTTCTCCAGCATAATCTTCTAAATCGATTATGCGTTTTACCCAATCAAATTTTGGCCCGTGATTGGTATAGCTTCCTTCCAAATTCCAAGACGCGCCTTCATCACTGGAGACCTGTAACCAGAGCGAATCCTGTGAATTGGGATGATAGGCCTCCAACATCCAGAACCAGAGACGAATACTATCTGCATCCGATGGCACTGCAAAAGTGTCGCTAACCAACCATGATGTATCACCTGGATCAGAATGTGAGAGATTAATAGTCATCATTGCATCGCCACATTGTGGAAAGCAAAATGGTACTGTTTCACTGCCCGTCATCCAATCATTCCAGATGCTGTCTTCTATCCATTCCGGCGGATGAGTTTCGCTTCCGATACCACCTGCGCTACTAGAGAAAAAGCCCTCGAAGAAAACCGTATCGTATCTAATCCAATTGTTTTGCCAGCCAGTGCATATCCTTCTTTCGAGGCCATCATATAAAGTATCTTCCAAAACCGAGATCGTGACTTCTGAATCGACAGGAGCGCTGAGGGTTTCGATATCGGTTGCACCGAATTCTGTGAAAATTTTAAGAAATGAATATTCATCATAATAGGCAGTGTATTTCGGAGGTAAATATCTTGCTGAATCGAGGTTGATTTCATGTTCTATTGCAATCGAGTCCGACCATGTTTCGAATATATATTTATGGCCGAGAAATATTTGGTCATCGCAGACATTCATCGTGATTGTTGCTCCGCTGTCATGTGCGGCGATTTCAGCTGCATCGTGATTTTCGCCATTTAGTTTTATCAACCCATCACCGAAATCGTTTGAGAACCATGTTCTCATTTTCTTATCGAAGAAGGCTTTTAGAGTCTCCGGCTTTTCTATGGTGAATTCTAATGTATCGTCTTCGGAATATGGTTCCCAATGTGAGAAGACCTGCCATTCTGCACCGCCGGAATAGTCCTGTGCGATAAGTTCTTGCGTATTTCCACTGTCTATGAAAGAGGTATAGGTGGGATATATCTCTTCTCCATTAAGGAGCATACTAGCCGATGTTTCTGATTCAATAACCATCCAAAATCGGACGGTATCCACATTGAATTTAGCACGTATCGAGTCTTCGCCTATCGATGGCAAAGTTATCTCATGGCTCAAATCCCCGCCATCCGACCAGTTTTCCCATGATATAGCGATTTGACGCAGGGAATCTGTGAGCAATGTCTGATGAGTATCTGTTGCAATGGTCACAGTACTCTCGGCCATCCAATTGACCATTGTGTCAAATTGCATCTGATGATATGAAGCAGAAACAGCGGCATCTTGATGCTCGCTTCTAATATGCAATGGAACCTTAGGAATACCGGTTATGGTATCCCATTTCCATGTAATTTCGATTGGCCCATCGACCTTGAGCGAAAAGGTATCGATATCGATTGTGCTATCCCCGCGAAAACCATCGACAATTGCGCCAGATGGGCGGAATATCGTATCGCCGTTTCCGATAACTGGTGAATTTGCAGAAAAATATACGGTAGAATCGATATTCTCGAAAATCTCGCCTGTATCTGGCATCGTTCTTGCTAATACCGAATTTATCGAAATCTTGGGAGCTACTCTGACACGATAACTAAACCTTGCAATATCACTATCATAGTATTTTATGCGGAAATAGCCACTTTCGCCCCATCCGCCGCCCCAGGAATTCTTGCAAATCCAACAGGAATCGGCATCATTATAGCCTATCAAAACAATGCCATGACCACCACGATATGAGCCCCAGCTATGTTCATAAATTCCGCCAGAATAGCTATTAAAATCCTGATATACGTCCATTGTAATATAGCACGGATGTTCCAAAACCAGAGCTTTCAATTGATCGATATTATCGCCGGAGCCGGTTACATATTGCGATAAAGTCGAACGATATTCCACACGGTCTCTCCAGTCATCGCAAAGGTCATCACAATCACCATTTGCAGCAATATATGGATAGCATGATTCATCCGCCACACCATTATTCATAAAATAAGAACCTGTCCAGCTTCCGCCATCGCAGTCCCAGTAAGACCTTGCACATGATACAAGCTGCTGTTCGGATAGATTCAAATCATATTCTGCAGAATCGACTGCGATATTTATCGATGGTTCCCACATGCCGATTGATGCAAACGCCCAACAGGAGCCACAACTACCTTGATTCTTTACAGAAGTCATCCAGTTGCGGTCATCATGGTTGCGCCAGTCGAATGAGTCGGGAAGTTCCTCATCCATAGTGCGTCTTAGGTTCGATGGAGCGATTGGCTTGATAACAGAGGTGTCGACTTGTGGCTCGCCGATTTCGCCCAGCATAAGTTCGAAATCCTGGCCATCCATGAGAAATATGGCATTTGTATCGGCTTGCCAATCGGCACCTTTGGCTTTGATAGCAGTGCGTATAGAATCGAGACGGGCTTTTTTATATTCGGGAATATCTCTTGAAAGTATAATATTAGACATCGATAGCATAAACACAACTAATAGCAATTTTTTCATCAAATAGTCCTCTGGTAATTTTAATGTTCAATCATTCCATTTCAATATATAGTGATTTATCGCGAATTTTCAAGATGTATTTAAAATTTTATATTAAGAGAAATATTTTACAAGATAAAAATCAATACTTTTCAAAAATAGGCTATATTCACGATGAGTATAATTTCCTTTACATTCAAGAAATACGCGCATATCTCTTTTAAAGCCATATATATAACATATAACTTAATATATATACCCAAAAGGCTTTACTGATGTTTAAGCCTGAAAAGTATGACAATGCGGAACAGCGCATTATCTTGTCTTAGCAGGAGTTTAGTCTATCGCTTTGTGTCAATTTTATTATCCTATTTTTGTATAGTTTTCAATAATGTAGCTTCGAGCTCGCTCGACTACCTGGCTTCGACTTAGCTCAGCCAGCGATGGTATATCATTTCAAATGGTGCCTTAGCGTAGCCGAAGGCACAATATAAATAATTATAGCTGCAGGAGTGGCGTGAAGAGATCTGAAATGCACAAAAAAGTAGAGACATAGTGTGCTACGTCTCTACAATATCTATCAATAAATCAAAAAATACAAAAATTAGAAAATCCTCGTGCCAGTCTTTCCCTGAATGGCATCTAATGCCTTGTCTATGGCCGTAATGATTACTTCGCTTCCGCCATTTTCCAGAAAATGAACAGCAGCTTCGACTTTCGGGCCCATGCTTCCTGCCGGGAATTGCTTTTCATCCATAAAGCGTTTTGCCTCTTCACGGCTTAAGACATCCAGCTCTTTCTGGTCTGGTTTTCCAAAATTGAGGCATACCTTATCGACTCCTGTCAGTATAAGAAGCCTCTCGGCGCCGATTTCATTGGCAAGTATCGCAGATGCTCGGTCTTTGTCTATAACAGCATCTACGCCCCTAATCTTTTCGCCTTCCTTGATAACCGGAATACCGCCACCGCCGGTTGCTATTACGACAGAATCAGCTTCTATGAGAGCTTCTATTGCATCTGATTCTATGATATGCCTTGGCCATGGCGAAGGAACCACACGGCGCCATCCACGCCCGGGATCTTCTTTGACAGTCCATCCACGCTCATCGCGAAGCTCTTTTGCACGCTTTTCATCATAGAATTGCCCGACATATTTTGTAGGGTCCTGAAAATCCGGGTCATCCTCATCGACTATTACCTGAGTAACAACCGCTGAGACCGGTTTACTTATGTCTTCTTCCTGAAAAAGGCTCCTTAGGGCATTGGATATAATAAAACCAATTTCGCCCTGTGTCTGCGCGCCGCAGGCATAGAGCGGAAGCGGCTTAACTTCGTCCTGAGAGAGTTCCATCCTGAGTAGTGCAGCACCGACCTGTGGGCCATTGCCATGAGTAACAACAACACTGTATCCATCCTTGATAAGGTGCAATACTCCCTGAAGGCCGCTTTTTGCGCGCTCAATCTGCATATCGAAAGTATCACCCGGTTTTGACATTAGCGCATTGCCGCCTAAAGCTACGACGACCATTTCGCGTGGTGAAGCTATATTCAAGAGATTACCCCTTTCTATAAAAAAGAAAATCGGAGTAGGCTCGCACCTACACCGATTTTATTATTATCTACTATTAAAGTTTTTTGAGCGTTTCTTTTACGATGTCTGCGAGATTAGGTTTGCCAATCTCCTGGAGGTCGTAGAATACGCGAGTTGCTGGAAGGTCGATATCGATGACTCTTCTAAGGTCGATTGGTGTACCAATGATAACGACTTCGGCCTGGGATTTTTTGATCGTCTTTTCGAGGTCTTTGAGCTGCTTTGGTGAATAGCCCATTGCCGGAAGCAAAATACCAATATCCGGGTATTTCTTGAATGTATCATCGATTGTGCCGACAGCGAACTCTCTAGGATCGATGAGTTCTTTTGCGCCGAGTCTTTGTGCTGCAATAACACCTGCGCCATATTTCATTTCGCCATGTGTGAGAGTAGGGCCATCTTCGACGACGAGAGCCTTCTTGCCAAAAACAAGCTCCGGCTCTTCGACACTAATCGGGCTGGCTGCTTCTATAACAATAGCATCAGGATTGACGCATTCGATATTAGCACGGACCGCACGAATGTCATCATAATCTGCAGTATCGATTTTATTTATGACTACTACATCTGCCATTCTAAGATTATTCTGTCCGGGATAATAGCTCATCTCATGGCCTGGCCTATGTGGGTCTGCTACAACGATATTAAGGTCTGGTTTATAGAAAGACATATCATTGTTTCCGCCGTCCCAGAGGATAACATCGGCTTCTTTTTCTGCTTCGCGAACGATGGCTTCATAATCGACGCCGGCATAAACGATAACGCCCTTAGCTATATGTGGCTCATATTCTTCCATCTCTTCGATTGTACAATCATGGTCATGAAGGTCCTGAATTGTAGCAAATCTTTGAACTTTCATTTTTTCGAGGTCGCCATAAGGCATCGGATGGCGGATTGCAACAACCTGTTTGCCCATTGCTGTGAGAGCTTCGGCAACACGGCGAGTTGTCTGTGATTTTCCGCAGCCAGTTCTGACGGCAGTAACCGAGATAACGGGTTTTGTCGATTTGATCATTGTGGGTGTGGAGCCCATCATGGCGAAATTTGCACCAGCGGCCATTACCCATGCGCCCTTTGTCATGACATATTCATTTGAGACATCGGAATATGAAAACCAGACAGTCTGAACATCATGCTTTTTGATAAGTTCAGGAAGTTCGCATTCGTCATAGATAGGAATGCCTTCCGGATATAGTTTACCAGCAAGCGATGCCGGATATTTTCTACCATCGATATCTGGAATCTGGGTAGCAGTGAATGCTACGACTTCGTATTTTTCATTGTCGCGGAATACGCAATTAAAATTATGGAAATCACGCCCTGCTGCTCCCATAATGATGATCTTCTCTCTGTTCATTTTTTCTCCTTCAGGTTAATGTGTATATCATACATCGTTTATTGCATGGTTAAGCCGGTAATTTTATCCCCTGAAGAAAGTGCCATAAAACCCGATATTAAATCGGAAAAATCGACACAGGAACAAAATCCCGTCATCTTAAGTTGTCAAAATTCAATCTAATATACTAACTTAACCTTTAAGGTCAATAATTTTTTATGCAACTTATTAATTCTTTGAAATCGAGCATCCAGAATCCAGACAATGCGCTGTTCCGCATTGTCATACTTTTTAGGCTAAAACATCAGTAAAGCCTTTTGGGTAAATACATTAAGTATTATATATATGTTAAATATATGACTTTAAAAGAGAAAAAGGCATTGGAGCTAATTAAAAAAATAAAAATTTGACAGTAAACTCAAAAACGAAATTCAACCCAACGCCAAGAGCCGTATGGGGTTGCTTTGTTTTAGCATGAAGAACTTCAGTTTATACTAAAGCAGCTAATGCTCTCATAGCCCATTAGCTACATCAAATAATAAATTTGCTCGAAAATCGTAAACGATAAAATCAATCGTTTAGCTTTTTTAGAATCGCAGTAATTTGCATTGTACTATCATCGAATCTATTCACTGCAAGCTTGGTGGAGACCTGGATTATCTTATTATCTTTGCGAACCAGCCTAAATTTCGATTCGACTATATCTTCTTTGCCCTGCAATATAAGCATAAACTTCTCTTTTACACTTTGTAGGTCGTCATTATGAATGATTTTTAGGAAATTTTCAGCATAGTTTAAGAAGAATTCTCTTTTGTAGCCTGTTGTTTTATGTATGCCGGGCGAAAGGTAGCTTCTAAGGATACTGCCTTCAGAATCTAATCTTGCAAAGAATACATCCGACTCGATCATCTCTATAAGGTCGTGCAAATCTTCATTTGTGTCTCGAAGAGCAATCTCCATGCCCTTTTGTTCGGTAATATCCAGCGAACAGAATAAAATGCCACAAACATTCCCCTGATCATTGAGAACCGGACTGAAACACATAGAAAACCATATCGATTCATCCTGAAGGCCGGGCAGAAAAACTTCGTGCCGAATATATTCACCCACGAGTGCTTTATTAAGGTTTTCCTCGAATTTGACCTGATATTGCTTTAGGGCATATTCCATGATATTATGGCCAGGTTGCATGTCTTTACTGGTGAGGCGCCTGGCATTGTCATTTGCAAGTTTATTGAAATCGATAATATTGCCACCTGGATCCATAAGGACATATGCTTGCTTGGAAGAATTGAGTATAGCACGCAACTGCTGTTCGCGATGGTAGTATTTATCGACAAGGATTTGCTTGTTTTCAAGGTCATTCTGCATAATGTTTAGCTGCTCTACAAGATATTTGTTCTCTTCTTTTAGTTTTTTAATCTGTTCTACTAAAGTATTTTTATTATCTTTAATTTCAGTCATATTTCCTCATTTTTCTGTCTTAAACAATAATATAATAGTAAACAGATGAAAGTCAAGTATATGCCCGAAATTATATAATAAAAAAGCCCGGCAAAGCACCGGGCTTCATAAGGGATATAAATAACAACTACTTAACGAGAACCATTTTTCTTGTTTCTACTTCTTTGCCAGTGTTCACTCTTACCATATAGATTCCAGAATCAAGGCCATCTGCTGGAATTGATATGGAATTTTTGCCAGCTGAAAGCTCATGTGATTCAGTAGCGAGAACTCTGCCATTTAGATCGAGAATCTGTAGGTCGGCATTATCGGCTTCTTTCATATTAATCTCTATTGCAGCAGCTGCATTGAATGGATTAGGATATACTGCGCCAATGGATAGATTTACCGGCATTTCTTTTTCGGAAACACCTTCTCCTGCAAGAATTACTGCTTCTGCAAAATTAGCAATCCCATATCCGGATTCATCATCATGTCCTTCGGAATATATATCTGTAGCACTATTTCTTACTACATCGTAAATTTCTTCGACAGTGGCGTCATCGGGCATTACCGATACGATTAGGCCAAGTAACCCAGCAGCATGAGGGCATGCCATAGATGTGCCGACTTCGGCTTTAAGGCTATGGTCGCCGGGTTCATGTTCGGGATCTTCGTTTGCCATTGCTACACTATAGACAATAGTTGACCAGATACCTTCTGATACTCCACCAGTCATTCCATCTGATTCACCGCCAGGGCAAAGGATATCGAGTTCTGGGCCTGTCTGTGTGAATGATGATGTTTCTAAATCAGAAGTACATGAACCGACAGCAAGAGTCTGTTCGAGGCTTGCAGGCCAAGAAACAGGCATCCATGAGCCAAAGTTTCCGGATGCAGCAGCAACAGGTATATTAGCTTCATATGCAGCCTGGATTGCAGCCGTTCCAGCCGGATCGTCTCCGCCGAAACCACCAAGGCTCATGCTGATAACATCTGCGCCAGCTGCGACAGCATATTCAATACCTTCTGTTATGTTATTTGTGTACATACCGCCATCTGCATGACCGACACGTACTGGCATAATGCTGCAATTAAATCCAGCACCAGCGAACATATATTCATTATCGGTAACCGCAGAAGCGATTCCTGCGCAATGCGTCCCATGATAAACACCAGCATCAGCAGGCATAAACATCGAGCCACCTTCGCCATCGCCGACAGATGGGTCTGGCTCGCCCCAGCCATCATTACCATGATAGTGAATATCGGGATTAAAATCGTGTTCGGTTGGGTCATCAGTATCTTCATCGCCAGTATTTCCGCCGGAGAAATCATAGCCGAAAAGGTCATCTACATATCCATTGCCATCATCATCGATGCCGTTTCGGTCTTCGAGGTCATAGACTTCGCCATCGCCATCTAGGTCCTCACCAGGATTGACCCAGATATTGTCCATAAGGTCGGGATGATCGACATCCACGCCACTATCTAAAATAGCAATTACTACATCTTCATCGCCATGGCTTTCTTCCCAGGCAAGGTCGGCATTCATAAGAATGAGGCCGAACTGATTTGGTGGGCCGGTGTCTGATAAATCATCTGCGGTAATATAATATGGGTCGTTCGGAGTATATGATACATAATATGCATAATTTGGCTGAGCATATTCTACCTTATTAGTTGCCTCGAGTGCACCGATTATTTCATAAATATGTCTCGATGCAATAGAAAGCTCGCGGTCGTAGATTTCTCTATCGCCTACTTTTCTCGCATGGCCGAGGGCAACAAGGTCGGCAGGGGAATCAAATTTGATTCCATAGATGCCAAGAGTTTTCCCGACAGGGAAAAGCTCGCCATTATAGGTTTCGATTACATCTTCCAGCTCGGATACATCGCCAGTTGGCTTAAAAAGTACGCTCTGTGTATGGAATGGAAGCATAAAGTCCATGCTCTGATACACATTGCCAAAACAGGCGGCCGAAACTAAAAGCAAGATTAAAAATAGCTTTTTCATTTGTAACTCCCTTTTGAATTAGTGTTTCAATCAACAATATAATAACTGTTTTTTATAGTTCCTCCTTGAAAGGGAGCGAAGGTTTGATTGCGCGGATATCCTGGAGAAGTTCACGGTCTTTTATTCGAAGCCAAACGACACTGGTCTTGGATTTAGTTCTAATAACCCTATCGACTTCCACTTTGGCCATGATTTTGCCATCGCGGCCTAAAGCTTCTACAATATCGCCTTTGGCTGGTGGATTGAATTCATGAGGTATTTTCAAAATGGCATAGTCTTCTCTGGTTTCATCGACTGCAAAAATAGCAAGGCCAGGACAAAGCGCAATACAAAGTCCACAACCATCGCAGATATTAAGGTCGGCTATAGGAGTTTCATTGATATTCGACATCGGTTTGATCGCTTTCTTGGGGCAAGCTGCCACGCAAGGGTCGCATGGAATCTCCTGATAGCATTCGATAATAACATAGCCCTTTTCTTGTCTCCTATTGGGATCAGGAATCACAGAATTTATATTATCTTTTGAAGCTATTCCACATTTTCTTAGCTGTTCAAACATTCATCTCCTCGAAAATTATATTTACAAAATCGAGTCAATCTTTCAAGCGGGAATATATCCCAACTATTATATTTAATATATAATCTATATGCCAACTCGCAAGATTTTTCTAATATTATCGATAAATCATGATTCTTTCATACTTCGTAGGCCATGTTTTGTAACCAGTTGATGAAGCCTCGTTCTATTGATTCCAAAATGCTTTGCTGCCTCGGCGATATTCCAATCATGCAAATTAAGAAGCGCAATAATCGAGTTCCGCTCAAGCTCGAGTTTCATCTCTTTAAGTTCATCATAAGTCCTTGATATAGATATCGCTAGCTCATCCTTTTCAATGCTCTCTCCTCTGAGCCTGGATGGAATATCTGAGACAGTGAGATAATCGCTCGATGAAAATAGCGACATCTCCTCGATAAGGTTCTGCATTTCACGAATATTGCCTGGCCATTCATAGGAAAGCATGAAATCCAGAGCCTTGGGAGCGATGCCTTTGATATTTTTTGAAGTCTTTTCATTGGTCTGATTTATAAAATGCCTGATAAGAGCCGGAATATCATCACGGCGGTTTCGCAAAGGCGGGAGATGAAGAGTGATTACCGAAAGCCGATAGTACAAATCCGAGCGGAAATTGCCATTTTCTACTTCTTTTTTAAGCTTGCGATTTGTAGCAGCAATAATCCTGGCATCCACAGATATATCTTTGGTGCCTCCGAGTCTCTGGAAAGTCTTTGTTTCGAGAACTGAAAGCAGCTTTGCCTGCAATGCAAGAGGCATCTCACCGATTTCATTAAGAAAAATTGTTCCGCCATTTGCCAGGTCGAATTTGCCTTTCTTTTGCATGGTTGCGCCGGTGAATGCGCCTTTTTCATAGCCAAATAGCTCGCTTTCGAGAAGCGTATCCGGCAATGCAGCGCAATTAATTGCGATGAAAGGCTTTTTATGCCTTGGGCTTTCGCTATGAAGGGTTCTTGCGATTAAGTCTTTACCGGTTCCAGTTTCTCCTGTCAAAAGGACGGTGATGTCTTCATCAGCGATCAGGGAAAGCTTGTGATAGAGCTTGCGCATAGCCAATGACCGGCCGATCACCTTGCTTCCGCCAAAATGTTCATCGAAACTTTCGCGTAGATTCATATTCTCGGTAATTAGATTGCTATGAACCTGTGCATTATGGATAGCGATAGATGCATTAGCAGCAAGCGTTTCGAGCAAATTGCGCCGCGTATCAGAAAAGGCCTCGCTACCGATTTTGCTATCGGTATAGATTGCGCCGAGGATATTTTCATTATATATTAGCGGTATGCAAAAGACCATCTTGATATCAAGAGCCATAACACTTTCGCGGGTGGAGATATCCTCATCTGCAAGGACGGATTCTTTCAATATAGATGATTTGCTATCGAAAACATCATTCACAATAGAATGAGAGTATTTGATTCTTTTGGGTGGTATAAGGTTACCGTCATTGTCCATAACTAACTTGATAACCGGTTTTCCTGCTTGTTTCAAAAATATTATCCCTCGCTCTGATTCAGAAAGACGAATGACTTCAGTCAAAATACGTGAAATCACTTCATCGAAATCGAGCTTGGAATTTATGCTTCGGATTATTTCCAGTAAATTCGATATCTCGCTGCCAGTTATCGCTCCTTCATCCTTCTTGATAGCATCGATTTTCTTTTCTACATCTTTGATTTTCTCTTCATTGCTTGCTTTGCCAAATGCGACTCTTGCAAGATTGAATTTTTTGATGGCCTCGTCATATTCCTTCTTCTCGATAAGCTTTTTTCCAAGGGCTTCTAAAACCAGAGCTTTCAGGAATGGCTGTTTGATTGGCAAATTGGATAAGGCTTCCTGTAAAATACCAATGCTATCATGGCTTGTCTCAGCTTTTTTCATTATCATTGCGACATAGCCCATAATATCTCCGCGCTGATAAAATTGTTTTGCAGTTTTCGAGAGAATCTTCTCATCATGTGAATTAGAAAGCAAAATATCGTAATCCTGCCACTTATCCTCGATTTCATTGAAGCTAAACTCATCGAAAATTTCGATGCCGATAAAACTGGAAAATATCGATAGCTTAGTAAGTTTGCTCTGAAGATTAAGAGGCAGTAATGGATAAATCTCATTGGCTTGTCTGAGTAATTTTTCGATCAGGGTATAATCGCCGCGATTTATTGCGATTTCTAACTTTAGCATAAGAAGCAAGAAATGATATTTTGTAGTTTTTTTAATCTCGATCATTTTGTCGATTTCATCGATTGTTTTATCTATAGTTCTCCTGCTGCCAGTGCGGAGCTGCAATCTTGCGCTTGCGATAAGGCTCTCATACAATACAGACTTCTGCCCGCCCTGCTTCGATAGCGTTATCGCTCGATTGAAAAGCCTTTTGGCTTCCTGGGTATCATATTGCAAAAGCCTCATTTCTCCGAGATTGAAGCATAAAACAGGTGCAAAAATCGAGTATTCAGAGTCTTCGGCAAGGTCGAGCGCTTTTCGATAGAATTCTTCTGCCTCTTCGAAGTCAAAAAGCAAATGAAGGCAACCTGCGATATTGCTCCATCCAAGCAAGATGTATTTCGTATTATCATCGATTTCTGCAATATGAGCTGATTCGCGATAGTATGAAAGAGCAAGTTCGAGTGCGCCGGTTTCGAAATGAATCACACCTATATCATTCAAAATGGCAGATAACATGTCTTTTCTGGCAACCTCGCGTGCAATTGCCAGAGCCTGGTCATAATAGTCATTAGCATCGGAAAAACGGCCCAGGTATTTGCACATTAATCCAGCTTTTTTTAGATTCGAGAATGTCTTTACAGGCGAATTTAACTTATTATAGAAGTCGGCGAGAACAAGGTATATCGAAAGCATTGCGGAATAGCTTTTGGATGATTTAAGTGCTTTTATCGTATCATTTGCAAGGCTAAGCCAGCTATCATCAATATCGGCTTTGGCAAACATCTCGATACGAAGAGACAGATATCTCGGCTCGTCCAAACGCGCATCTTCTATTGCTTCGGCAATAATTCTGTAGATATCATTATCGATATCGCCGGCTATCTTTAATGCTATTTCTCGGTCTTCCAGAGAATAATATGTCTTCTGGTATTGGCCAAAGCGCTCTTTTAAGAGACCGAATCGCATCAGGCTCTGCAATGATTCAAATAGTGTGGATGTATTAAAAAGCAGATGGAAAATATCAGATGGTAGCTCGATTTTGGCAGCGAGTAAAATTTTCAGAATACGGATTTCGCTCTCTGAAAGTTTCTGAAATAGATCTTTGCTTTGTACCTGACTATATGTTTTAGAATCGAATACCCATCCATTTTGGGACTGTTTAATAAGGCCATTTACGATATATTTTCTCAATGTATTATCGATTCTGTCAATCTGGCCAAAGCTTTCGCGATGAATGATTTCGAAAAGCGAATTATCGCCTTCATAAGGATTCAAAACAGAAAGTAGATAATTCTGAGTCATATCGATATCGAAACTCTCGAAATTTATTACCTTTTTTTCGGAAATAGAATCATTTGTCAGAATCAGAATCTTGCCACGATTTTTCATTCTTGAGAGACGCTTTAGCAGCATCTCATCGCCTACATCGACAGCATTTAGAACAAGCGGCACATTGAATGAATATTCTTCGAGCAAATCGATTGTCGAGCTAAGAAATTCCATTCGGTCGATATTGGTTTTCTTAGAAATTGAAATATATTCGCCAAATTTCTCGCGAAATTTCTGAGCTTTCGAGAAAACATGGCTTTCAGCTCTTTTTTCGGGTTCGCTTGATAGGACATCAGAAAGCAATCGAGCAGCGCAAACTCTCGGCTCGGAAATCTCGAAATACTTAAATCCGCGAATCGATAGCTCCGGAGCAATCTCATTTTTAAATCTATCGAACCTGCCCGTATCTTCGATATTACATTTTATAAATTTTTTACCCTTGAGTGCGATGAGTTCATCAATAATCATTTTTATTTTATCATCGAGCATTGGAGTGCCATGTGGCAAAAATGCTTCGACAGATTTTCCTTTCAAAGGCAAACCGCTTATTTTAGCGATCGCTACTCGCAGGAAATATGAGCTTGTAGGCCTTTTATGAGGATTTTTATCGAGCATATCTTTAAGTATTTTTCGAATTTTGTTATTTGACAATAGGCCAATTCGTGGAATCTGAGGTATAAGGTTGAGATGTTTTTCTATTGTCTCGCTTGCATTATCTGCAAGAAATGGATTGATTCCAGTCAAAATCTCTAGCGTTATTAGCGCCAGTGAATAGATATCTGCGAGTAAGCCGGATGATTTTCCAAGGAGCTTCTCGGGCGCCATCCATCCAAGGCTTCCAGAAATGTCGGAACGGCCTTTGCCATCGTCTGCCAGGCCGAAATCGATTATCCTTGGAATTATTTCATTGCCATTTTTTGTGATTATTATATTCGATGGTTTCAAGTCTCCATGGATAATGCCAGTAGAATGAATATGCTCTAAGCCCGCCGCTAAAGATGCTATAATCGTAGCTGATTCCAATTCAGAGAAGCGATGTTTGTCATCATCGAAATATTCCTGAAGGCTCTTACCTTCGATATATTCCATAATGAAATAGGGTTTTTTATCATTGAAATGGAATTCATATACATCGGCTATAAAAGGTGAATGATTTTTGCTCATCAGGTAGAATTCACGAGAAAGCTTATCGATGTTTATTTTCTGTGCCAGTTCGGTTTTTATGGATTTAATAGCGATCTTTTTATTCGTCTTTTTATCGACAGCTAATTGAACTTCCCCGAAGCTTCCCATTCCAAGTTTTTTAATGATTTGGAATTTGCTATTGATCTTTCCCGCCTTTGTTATTTGTTAATAAATATAACGCAAATAGTTAACAAGAGCAAGAAAAATTCATCAGAGCAAATTAAATAAAGATTGTCAATACCGTCTTATGTGTTAATTATTATAACTTATAGTTAATATTTTTAATCGTCATTAGACTTTGATAAGTAACATTATTAAGAGAATTGCCATAAAGCTGTGCAGTAATCGTTAAAATTGCTAACTTTTTAGTCCAATAAGGGTCTTTCATAGCTGTTTGAGTTGCGTAAGATTCTGCAATAAACGCTTTTACGTTATTTTGGCACGAAGGATGCTATATAAATAGTGAGCCGTTGAGTTTGGCTTTGATATCGGCTTGACAATTGCTATATTATAAACAGGAGTCTTAGATTAATGTTAGCTAAAAAGGAAAATAAGATGTTCAAAATGTTTTTTGCAATTTTGGCGATCTTTTTTGGTGTTCTTAACGGAGGGTTTGTACATGCTAGCCCTGTTTATATAGATTATTCCGGCTTCGGCGATGAAGAATCTTTAGATTCATATATATTTGCCGAAGCCGGAAGTTGTGAAGGCGATGATTTCCATCTCTTTGCAGAAAGCATCATCGATTCTGGGGAGATCGATATTGTATTTTGCATCGATACGACAGGCTCGATGTTCGCTACAAATGCTGTTTACAAGGCAAGAAATATTTTGATGCAGCTTTTTACCAATGGATATGATGTCAATTTCGGTATTATTACATTCGGCGATGAATACAATCTGACAGATTTCGAATCTGATCGAGATGGTAATCAACTCGGCGATGAGATGATCGACTTTAATATCAGGACCGCATCTATTGGATATGATGGATTCGGTGAAGCTGCCATGCGCAATAATCAACTCGATGCTATAGTCGCAGCCGTTGAAGAATATGAGCGTCGTGCGAATTCTATCGATATCGTCTATTTGCTAACTGATAGCCCTTTCCACGAAGCCGGCGATAGCTCTATGGTAACATCCTTTACAAAAGAAGATATTAGTGGTATTTTGATGTCAAATGGCACTATCGCATTTGCACAATTTAATACAAGCGATACTTATGCTTCTGCTTTCTATAATAATATAAGCGATATTTCAGGCGGTAATTCTTATCCTCTTTCATATGATTATTCGACACCATATGAAGATATCATCGCTCTTATTGACTTCAAGCCTGCAATCGAGATTATTATCGAAAATACTACCGAATACTCTACACCTCTTTCATTGCAAATTAATCCCGAAGAACCAGGCTGTATTGCAATACTTTCAGAAAATCCTATCATCACAGATACGCTCGAACCAGGAGGCTTTAGCGAAGCCAAATGGCTTATCGAAATCGATTCTATGGCATCTTGCGATGAGATTGGTTTCATTATCGATATTTCGAGCGGCGGTATTGAAGAAAGCTATAATTTCGAATTTATAGATGGCTCGATAGCATCGGAGCCTTGTATTAGCTGGTTTCCTTTAGAAGATTCATGTATCGAATATGGCAGTGAACTGGGCCTCGAATTATACAACTATTTTCCCGAAGATTCAGAAATAAGCGATTATGCATTAATTTCCATAGATGGTTTCGATAGAACTTATGATTGTGAAGCTCTTAGTACATTAGAAGGCACCAATATAGTGTTTCCCGACCTATTGCCCGGCAGAAGCTATGAAATCTGTATCCAAATTGATGAAGAATCGATAATTCCGGGGCCATATTGCCATGAATTTGCAATCTGCGAAGCAGCAGATTCTTCCGGCGATATTTGCCCTCCTGCCATAGTGTGGGAAACCGGGGGCAGCGAATGCCTTCATGCATGGGAGGAGCTAACTTTTCATTTCTACGATGTTCTTACATCGGAATGTTCTTTGCAAACCGGTATAGATACATCGTCATTAGAAATATCAGTAAACGGAGTTCCGGTAGAAGTGGAGCGGGGGGGGCCGCCACTTCCACCGGGGCCTGTTTACGATATCAGGTATTCGCTGAATATTATCGATATTCCAATCGAGTTTTTTATGATGCCTTTCACCGTTCAAATCTCTATAAGGGATATGGCTGGTAATTATTCTGTCGATAGTAAAATGTACACTGTTTGCACAATCGATGTCGATTCATTGCCGCCTGTAATTCATTGGCAGGCCCGTGAGGATTCTGTATCGGTTCGTGATAGCATTTTTGCTATTGTCTCGGATTCTCTTATTATACCATATGCCGGCCTTGCACTCGATAGCTTTATCGTTCTTAGCAATGATTGCGGCTCTCCATTTCCACCTTTGGCATGGAGTGATTTTTCAATAGAAGCATTCGCAGGCGACAGTTTCCTCGTTACAATTTTTGCTGATGACGGATTCGAACCCGAATGCCGCGAATTTTGCATACAGGCCTTCGACCATGCTGGTAATTTTACAGAATCCTGTATAGAAATCGATTTTTATAATCCGCCAGTGGATACTTTCGCACCTTGCATATCATCTGCAGACCCGGCTCCAGATGACACTGTTGGCTCCACAGGTATTGAACTAGTCATCTGTGATAATTGCCCGATTTCAATGCCGGAATGGTGGGTAGATCCTACAACTATTGAATTGAAACTAAATGACGAAGAAATGCCTATCAATATATATTCTGCTGACCTCGGAGATAGCACTTGTAATGGTGCGAGAGTTATTATGAATACCGGCCCCATTATTATAGAAGGCGATTATGAAGTTTGTTTACAGGCTCGGGATTATTTCGATAATCTGCTTAATGAATGCTACGATTTTACTGTGGATTACGATGATACATCTGCTCCATGCGTGAATTGGTATGGAATCAGGCCTCCATTTTATACAGACGATTTAATCGATATCAATTTGATTGCAGTGTGTGGCGGAATTGAACAAAGCCCGATAAACACTGCTATTGTCGAGGTTACACTTGGCGGATGCGGAGAATCACCAATTACATTGATCGAGGGCCGCGATTATCATTTATATGGTTCTAAATTCGATACACTCGAGATAAGCCTTCGCCCACCTGGCGGTTTTGACCCTGGATGCCAAACTGTTTGCATCAATGCATCTGACCATGCTGGAAATGCTGTTATGGAATGTATCGATATCGATGTAATCGATGAATCTTTCGAGGTTTCAGGCTTCGAAGCATTAAATGGAAAGCATATCTCTTGCGATGATTATTGTATTACACTGGATTATACCGGCATTATTCCAGATAGCTTCTCTGTTGTTATGGATAGCACCAGATACACTATGGCATCTGCCGAGCTTTCCTATGATGAAGAAAATATCAGATTCTGCACTGCATTTTGGAGTTATAGAGAAGGCAATCATTATTTTCATACAGCTTATGGTAGTGCAGTTTTTACAATAGATTATTCCAGTCCTTTTATTTCGAGAAGTTATCCTGCATCTGGCGATACCATTAGCGCATCGACTGATTCTGTAGTTTTCTATATCAATGATCTTTATTCCGATATAAATGGCGATTCAATAAGAGTTCTTTTGGGAGGGGAACTCATTACTATTGGTGAATATGGTGCAAGGTATATTTGGCCTGAATCGAAATGTATTATAGATAGCTTGCCAGAAGGCTATTTCACACCGGGCGAAGATATTGAAATTTGGCTCCATGTGCATGATATGATCGATGAATGTGCACCAAATTATATCGACACAAATTGGACTTTCTATATCGAAATGCCAGAAGATACCATCGATAATTATTATCTTGACGTTACTGTTACTGGCGCAATGGGAATGCCCCTTAATGATATGATTGTTCATCTCTATGATTATTACGAACATTTTATCCCGCTTTATGAATTTGAAGATGTGGATACAAATATCGTTTTCGAGGTTTTGCCTGGCGAATATTCTCTTACAGCCATGGATCCTGAGTTCGACTATATTACAGAATTTTATGATAATCAGACCAATCCTCTGGAAGCAGATCCTCTTATTATCGAAGAGGATATGCCGGGTACTACATCTATTGTCTTTAGCCTGAATGAAATCGACCATCCGAGCTATTTCTCTGTTCGTGGACAAGTTAGTGTTCTTGAGGAAGGACTCGATGGATGTTATGTTATCGCTATATCGAGCGATGAAGTCGAGGAAGAATTCTCCATATCAGGAAGGACAGCTCCGGATGGTTCATTCGATATTATGCTTCCCAATGGTACCTACAGAATGATGGGTGTTCTGGGAGGTTATGTGCCATCATTCTTTGGCGATACTACTATATGGACTGGCGCAGATTCCATCATTGTCGATGGTATGCCAATAGAAGGCATAGAAATAGAGCTCGATTCGACATCTATTGGCGATAGCAATAGCCAGATCGGTGTAATTGTCTTCGATAATGATACCCTCCAGACTTTTAGGCCTGTACCGATGAGAGGAGCGAGATTGTATCTTTATAATGATGAAGAATATGATATCTATACCACGATTACCAATAATTTGGGTATGGGCTTTTTCAATGATATTCCGCCTGGGCGATATGTTCTTATTGCCGATAAGATTGGTTATTATATGCATGAAGAGTCGGAGAGAGTTGATGTATCATATGGCGATACGATAGAATTGGTAGTTAATATGATTCAAAATGTCTATGAAGCGAATCCATTTGCTGAGATTCCAGAGACATTTTCGATGTCTGTATCGCCGAATCCATTCAATTCGACTACTAAAGTAAGTTTTAATTTGAATGAAAGTGGCTATATTAGCCTTCATTTGATAAATGTTAGAGGTGAAGTCATAGAAGACTATGACATTGGTTATTTAACTCCAGGAACACACTCTTTTATTCTGAACCCAGGCGAATTGCCAACAGGATTGTATCTTCTCGGTATCTCATCTTCTGGCAATTCAGGTAATTGCTTATCTTACCAAAAGCTCCTTCTGGTGAAATAAAGCTCCCAGGCTCCCTGAGAGCGATGTTCCTGGAGTTTGATTTGTTGCTGTTTGAAAAATTATCAAAAAAAGCTTCGTAAAACGATTGTTAGCTTCGAAAGCGAGAATAATTTTTTCTTTATGCTTTCGACTTGTGGCAGTTCGAATACTTATTGAAATTAATGTCCACCTGGCCGTCAAATTTGTTATAATGCTTTTAGATTTATGTTCAGATTGGATGCCAAGAGCTGGCTTTTGAATTACTAGATTTTTATTGAAGTTTTGGAAAGCAAAACTGCTTAGTTCAAATTGGGCACCTAAGGTGCTAATATGCTTTTTGAAAATTATATGCAGTTTTGCAAAGCAAAACTGCTTAGTTCAACTTGGGCACCTAAGTTGCTAATATGCTTTTTGAAAATTATATGCAGTTTTGGAAAGCAAAACTGCTTAGTTCAAATTGGGCGCCTAAGGTGCTAATATGCTTTTTGAAAATTATATGCAGTTTTGGAAAGCAAAACTGCTTAGT
>JBKHBT010000004.1:0-82596 GCA_046542255.1 Candidatus Zixiibacteriota bacterium
CCTATCTAATCAGAGAAATTGTGCCTTCGCAGACTAATTCGCCGTCTTTTGTTATAATATAGATATAAACTCCAGGCCGGACTTTCTTTCCATTATTATCACGGCCATCCCAGCTTCTGGGGAGGTAGCTATGCAATTGATCTATCTGGCTGGCAGAAATATTCCTGTCCCAGACCAATTCCTTGCGTTTGGTAAATACCGATACATGTGCATCTTCGGTGAACATATACGGATAGTCGAACATGCAAATATCATTGTATGAGTCATCATTCGGGGTGAAAGGATTCGGGAAGCTGTTACATTTGATCGTTGGCTCGAATATGAAAACATAAGCATGGTTGTTTTCATTATCGGCGCAATAATCGATAATATCATTGGCATCTATGCTGAATTCGATCGTATCATTGGAACCGAATTCGAGACCATGATTTTCCGGGTCGAATGTCAATGTGGCCTCGCCGGCTTCGCTATCGTAGATCCAACTGACCTCATCTGTGGTATATTGCTCGCCATTTAGCATGAAGACGATATCGTCATCATCGATGCCGCTTCCGCCATCATAGATATTGAGCGTAATCGGCTGGTATTTATTTCTTGTCATAAATAGAAGGCCCGGCTCGAGTGGTGGTTCTATTATCGTGAATTCCGGCGGCGTCATATCCATATAGAATGTCCAGTCGAGTAGGTTAGTCGAGAGATTGCCGAGATAGTCGGCTGCCTCGCGCAATACGACATGGATTTCATCGCCATCGGCAAACGGAGGATCGGGCTGATACCAGAGAATGCTGTCTTCATAAGTAAGGACGCTTTCATCGATGGTATAGCTCTGGCCATTAACTTCCAGAATAATAGTCGAAGGATCGACGCCGACATCATTATCGGTAAGCTGGATTTCGATATGTTCATCGATGCAGCTCGAATAGGCACCATCGAAAGGCCGCATGATAGAAGCCATCGGTGCGCCAGGAGCGATTCTAAAGCACCAATCGATTTCATTGAAATTCGGCTCGCAATAGTCGAAATCAAAGCCATCATCGATGCCGGAAGGCCTATCGTGGCACTGAAGTTGGATACAGATGCTATCGCCGCCTGTCCATTGTATGCCAAGCGACTCCGGGCTAAATAGCAGATGATTCGATAATGAATCATAATATATTCCATCATCACCGATATCGAATGTCTCAGACGAGCTTCCCGAAGAAGCCCTGTGATCATAGGCCAATTCGATTGAAGCAGCATCGATTCCTGTAAGGCTATCGATAAGCTCGATTTCAATTGGAGCAATGCGTTCTAATAAGACAGCCGAATCGGCAGGCGATATCGAGAGGAATTTCGGCTCCTGAAGATCCATCGAGAAACTCCAGCACACAATGCCATCGATAGGATTATGCAAAGAGTCCTCGACCGCCGTAATACATACCTCGACAGTCTCGCCATTAATAAACGGCGGATCTGGCGTAAAGATAAGATTTGGTCTGCTATCATAGGAAAGCTGCGATGAACCGGTTGTCATAGAAACGGTGCCTTCATCCGAAGTTCCGGCATATCGAACCACTTCGAGGACAATAGAGCTTTCTATTATGCCGTCTCTATCATCGACTATCATCTCGACATATTCATCGGGACATGCCGATGTTGCGCTATCCTCAACCCGGACAATCTGCGGACGCGGGCCACCACGGGCGATATAGAAGCTCCAGGCGAAGCAATATTCATGCGGGTTGCATAGATGCGGATCATCACTTACGCAAATCGTGCAATATATCGAATCGCCGCCAATCCATGATAGGCCAGCTTCTTCGGTGTCGAATGTAAGCTCTTCGCCATCCCAAATCATCTGTGGATGGCTATAGCCATAATCTGTGCCATTTATCGTCAGCAGAATGCTTTCCGGATCGATGCCCGAAAGCGAATCTGCCATCTCGACATGTATGACTGTGGTAACTTCCTCGAGAGTGCTATCCTGCTGTGGAATCACATTGTAAACCACAGGCGGCGTATAGTCGAAATAGACAGTCAGTGGTTCCGAGCTTGCAAGCTCATTGCCAAGCGAATCCTCGGCGGCTATGACTTCCATGTGGACCTCTTCGCCATTTTCGAAAGCTGGGTCGGGGAAATAATAGAGGAATTCTACTCCGTCATAATATATTTCATCATCGGAAGTTGTATAAACTGTCGATATCGGAGGCACAATATCCGGCCTTCTGATTTCGACCTCAATTGTGGAGTCGATGACGGTTTCATCATCGGTCAATCGGAGAATCAAAGTATCCGGGTCGCAGGCATCCCATAGGCCATTGGCATAAGGGTCGAAAAGGGTTGCGACAGGGCCGCCGGGCATAATCGTGAAGCACCATGTGCTATCATAGGAATTTGGCGGGCAAGGTTCACCTTCCCAGTCGGTATCGCCGGAGAAATCATCAGCCAGATCGACTGCGCGGACATTGACGCAAACAGTATCGCCGCCATACCAACGTCTGCCGACCTCGGTCGGGTCGAATATTACTGTCGTATCCACGCGGGTCAGGGCAGCATCGGTTAGTGTATATGTAACTGAAGCATCCGAAGTGCTCCACACTTCGACGCTGACGCTGTCCCAATTGACTCCGGCCATAGTATCGGCGACATTGAAACGTATTCTCGGCCGTGGATTCGGAGTTTCACCAATTGGTTCCATAGCCCAGAATTCTGGTGGTACCCGGTCGATAACAAAGTCCCATGAAAGTGGCGTGGCAAGTGGATTGCCGAGTGAATCATCACAGGCCAAAAGTTCGACATGGACATAGTCGATATCATCGAAAACAGGGTCTGGCACAAAGAAGAGCATCGAGTCTTCGCTTTCATAGCTCAATCTTGTATCATCGCCATAGATCGTCTCGCCATCGACCAGTAGCTCGATAGTCGATTCATCTATGCCATTTGCATCCCAGAGCCTGATTGCGATATATTCGAGGAAGCACGAAGAAGTATCTCCAGGGCCGGGACGGATAATTTCGGCTTCCGGCCCACCGGTCTCGATTGTGAAATACCATGTAGTGTCCATATAATTATCGGTGCATGAGTCTGTGCTGTCTGTTGCCGAGACCGTTACCCATACCGAGTCTCCGCCAGAGAAAGAAAGCCCGAGGCAATCAGTATCGACATTCCAGAGTGATTCCGGTTCGGTGAATGTAATACATGGCGAAGTCAAATCAGCAGTAGTGCCATTTATATCGACTGTTACCGAATTGGAATCCAGCCCTGCGATATAGTCATAAAGCCTGAATGATATAGCTGGCGTTCTTGTTGCGACTATCTCGCCCTCGGCCGGGACGAAATCCCAGATTTCCGGCGGCGTCTGGTCCATATAGAATTCCCAGCACCATTCTGGTGGCGACATAGGATTAAGTATCGAATCGAGTGCATTCGTAATACAAACATATACCGTCTCCGGATCGAAGAAAGCCGCTGTTGGATAGTATTCCACAGTGCCGACCGATGGATCTGGAATCGGGTCATAGCTATAGCTGACATCTGGCGAAGTTAAATCGAGATAGCTGGTATCAGACATATCCGAACTTCGCAAAACATAGAAATGTATCGAAGTATCGATTATGCCATCGGAATCTTCGAGTGTGAAAATAATGTGCTCGTCAGTGCACGATGAAATCATACCATTGAAAGGCCTTATATTTCTCGGGAATGGCCCGCCAGCTTCGATATAGAAGACCCAGCAGGTGTCCATATAATTCGCAGCGCATGTATCCGGGCTGTCCTCGGCATGGAAGCAGACCTGGACAGAATCGCCGCCGCGATAGAGCATATCCGAAGCAAATCGGATATGTTCATCATGTGTCCAGCTAATAGCACTGGAATCTATTGTATAATCGATTCCATCGACATTTAGCAGAATAGATGCAGGATCGACTCCGGAAAGATTATCCGTAATATCCAGCTCAATAACCGGATAAAGCATTGTGACCGTATCGCCATCTTCCGGCATGATTCCAGAAACCTCTGGCGCAGACAAATCGACTGCAAATCCCCATTCAAGCGGCGTGGCAAGTGGATTGCCGAGTGTGTCGTCAGCAGCGATTAGCTCGACCCAGACCGATTCCTCATCGGCCCAGAGTCGCCAGCTTTCCGGGCAGAATTCCAGAATTCCGGCTGTTTCGTCAAAGTTTAATGCATCATCATCGACACCGAATGTATCGGTTTCATTTATCACAATCATAATAGTAGTGTCATCCACGCCTTCGAAATCGTCTTCGAGAGTCATCAGTATGCAATTATTCTCGCAGGCAGTAATCCATCCCGGACGTGGCGTAAGAATGCTTGCCTCTGGCCCGGAAAGATGGACATAGAAAGTCCAATCATATGTATTGCAGTTCGGCCCGCAGGTATCCGGCATATCACAGGCCTCGACATGGACATCGATAGTATCGAAATCATCCCAGCTTTCGCCTATTGATTCGATATCGAAAACCAGAAGGCTCTCGCCCGGCATCCATGTTATTCCGCTGGAGTCTATTGTATAAGTCTCGCCTTCGATTTCGATATAGATGCTCGATTCATCCAGTCCTGAGAGCGAGTCGTGAATTCTTATCGATATCGTGGCGAGTGAATCATTTAAAATAGTATCCGGAAGTGGATATGGTTCCCATATATCCGGTGCAGATAGGTCCATCATGAAATACCAGCAAAGCGAGTCTTCCATTGGATTGCCGAGTACATCGGCTGCCTCTAATAGGCAGACAGAAATTGTTTCTGCATCGGCAAAGGCATCTGTTATATCAACCGGCTCGAAAATCAAGATAGAATCATCTTCCCAGCTTAGCTCGGGATCGCCCCAGTGATATTCAGTGCCATCGACTTCGAAAACGATAGTCGATTCATCGATACCGTCATCATCGATAATCGATAGGATAATATGCTGTTCGCCCGGAACACATGCCACCCATGAATCATGCGGATATGCTATAATTCCCGAAGCAGGCGGCGAAAGATTGATCTCGAAATCCCAGCAATAAGTAGAATCATTGGGATCGCAGTAATCCGGTGAGTCATATGCGCTGATACAGACCTCGACGATATCCTCATCGATGAATGTAATGCCGGCGCATTCGGTATTCAGCTCGAAGGAGCCAGTTGCAGCATCCCATGTTATACATGAGCTATCCACACCAAAAAATAGCGAATCGCCAATATTCATCTCGATCGATGAAAGGTCGGTTCCGCTTCCTGAATCTTCGATATCAAATGAAATAACCGGGCTTTCTTCTGAGACCACTGCTCTATCAGAAGGCACGATACTGCCGAAAATCGGCGGCGTAAAGTCTGTATAGAATTCCCATTCTATCGGCAAAGATGATGGGGTGGTTCCATAGATATCCGAAATCGAGTCCAATGAGACATGATATGTATAGCCATCTGTCCAGTAATCCGCGCCGGGATTGAATACAAGCCATTCACCATCGACAAGCTCCAGTTGTGTGCTATCTGTGGTATAGAGCACGCCATCGACACTAAGCCTTGCGGACTCTGAAGATATATCGGTATCTTCATATGGATCGATATACATCGTGATTGTGCTGTCCTGGCAGGCGACCCATGTCTCATCCGAAGGATATACGATTTCGGGAGCAGGGCCGGATCTATGAAGCTCGAAAGTCCAGCAATAATCAGTAACATTAGGAGCGCAATAGTCGGGCATATCATGAATATTTTCGGCGCAGACCTCGACAATACAGGTGTCTCCTGTACCGAAGCACGCCGACATCGAAAGTGCGATATCGATGGCATAGACAGAATCGATGCCGAGCGTATCCATCCATTCGCCGGTATAGAAGGCCGAATCGCCATTTACGGTAATATATAGGCCATCAGGGTCGAAGCCGGAAACAAGGTCATGGAAGTACATCATTGCTTCGGTAGGCATATCGCCTTCGAAGATATCGCCTTCCAAAGGCCAGAAACCGACTACATAAGGCGGAGCATAGTCGATGACAAATTCCCATTCGATTGGAGCATCAGAAATCAATGTGCCCCAGACATCGTATGCCTCGACAATAGCGACTTCCACAGTATCGCCAGTCATCCAGAAATCGGGATATGGCGCGGTGAATACAAAAACAGTGTCATCATGATAGCTCATCATCGGAGAATCCATATTATACAGAGCGCCATCTATTTCAATAACCACCGTACTTGGATCGAGGTTTGTATCAGCATCATTGATAATAAATACAATGCTATCAGGATTACATGCGGTAATCGAATCATAGCCCGGATATAGAAAATAACCATAAGGCGGGCCATTGATATAATATTCGCAGCAATAGAGCGTATCATTTGGGCCGCAATAATGCGGCTTATCATGGGTTCCCAGGCAAATCTCGACTGTATCGAAATATCCGAAGCCCAAATCTTCGAAAGTGGATGAGAAATCGATTCTACCGGAATTGGAATCGTAAACCTCCCATGCATAATGGAATGAGCCATATGTAAATTCCAGGGTATCATTAACACGCACGAATGATTCCTCGAAATTGATACCCGATACGCTATCATAAAGCTCCCACTGGAAACTGATCATACCACCGAGTATAGAATCACATTCTGGGGTTCTGCTGGTAAGTAGCGGCGGCTGATAGTCTATCACGAATTGCCAATCGATAGGCAAATCCGGCACCGAGACACCAAAATAGTCCCTTGCTTCCAAAATTCTGGCTACCACTGTATCGCCATCTTCCCAGAAATCCGGCTCAGTCGGGAAGAAAACAAAGACTGAGTCATCATGATAGGACATTTCGGAAGCAAGCATATCATAAGAAACACCATCGACTTCCAAAATAACTGTCGAAGGTTCGATATTACCATCCAAATCATTGAAAATAAATACAATGCTATCGGGATTACATGCAGTTATAGAATCATAGCCCGGATATCGGAAATAGGCATATGGCGGCCCATTGATATATAACTCGCAGCAATATGTAGTATCATTTGGTTCGCAGTATGACGGCTGGTCTTCAAGATATAGGCAAATTTCTACTGTATCGAAATAGAAGAAGCCAAGCTCATAGAAAGTGGCTTCCAAAAAGAAAGTGCCGAAATCGCCGGAATCAGCATAGCTAACAAATGAATGGTCGAAATAATATGGCGTGCCATTTACCAGCCAATAGCAATCATCATAGTCCACGCCAGAGACGCTATCAGTGGCATTCCATGCCACAACAAGATTGGTGTCGCCAATTATAGTCTCGCAAAGCGGCTCATAATCGAGGACATAGGGATGGACATAATCGATGACAAATTGCCATTCGATAGGCAAATCTGGTACAGGATATCCAAAAGTATCGGCAGCATAGACAAGCTCGGCATGGACAGTATCGCCATCCTCCCAGAAATCGACTTCCGGTGCCAAAAAGACCAGAGTCGTATCATGCCAATAAAGCTCCGTATCTGTTAGATCGTATAATTCGCCATCGACACTTAAAATGAAGCTATTCGTATCGAGATTGTCTTCATAGTCATTTATGATAAGGGTAATCGAATCGGGATTACATGCTGTTATAGAATCATATTCCGGATACTGGAAATACGCCCATGGCGAGCTATTGAACCAATAATCGCAGCAGATGGTTGTATCATGTGGTGCGCAATATGAAGGCTGGTCATATAATGTCAGGCATATTAGTGCTGTATCGTATTCTTCGAAACCGAATTCTTCGAGCGTGCCAGATAGAGTAATCGTACCTTCATTGACATCGCCTACATAGCTGACATGTTCCGATGGCACAGGATAAGTAGCACCTTCGATAGTGAAATAGCAACTCTCCCAATCGATGCCCGAGACGCTATCTATCACATCCCATTCATCGACAAATAGCGAATCTCCCTGAAGCGAGCCACAGGGCTTCGATATATCCAAAACCAATGGATTGTGATAATCGATGATAAATCGCCATTCGATAGGCAAATCCTCGACAGGATAGCCCCACAGATCGCGCGCATCTGTAAGAACCGGGCGAACCGTATCGCCATCGGCCCAGAAATCTTCATAAGGCGCAACAAATACAAGGAAACTATCGCGGAAATGAAGTTCGGGAGAATCGATAGTATATAAAATATCATCCACTTCAAGCTCGAAAGTAGAAGGATCCAAATTATCCACTCCATCCGGGTCATTGATAACAAGCACAACAGAGTCTGGATTACAGGCCGTTATCGAGTCATATTCTGGATATACGAAATATGCATAAGGTGGGTCATTAAGATAATATGTGCAGCAATATGTAGTATCATGAACGCCGCAATAGTCCGGCATATCCATAACAGTCAGGCACATCTCGATTGTATCGGAGCCCCAGATACCCAGTTCACTGAATAGGCCATCCAGCATAAGGGTGCCTTCGCGCGGTGTGCCAGTATAAGAATATCTACCGCTCTCAAGATCGAATACTGTGCCATTGACAGTGAAATAGCAATTGGCAAAATCAATGCCGGAGACGGAATCCTCGATAATCCATTCGCCATGGAAGAGCGAGTCTCCGATAAGTGTTTCGCACATCGGATCGATATCGAGAAGTAGCGGTGGGCGGTAGTCTATTACAAAATGCCATTCGATGGGCAAATCGGGCACAGAAATACCCCATTGGTCTTCGGCAGCCAGAAGCCGGCATTCGACTGTATCGCCGTCTTCCCAGAAATCCACATCGCCATGGAAAACCAAAAATGAATCCGTCCACGTAATTTCTGGATCGGAAGTGGTGTAAACCACGCCATCGATTTCCAGCTCGAATGTCGATGGCCTGAGTGTGGAAAGCCCATCTGTGTCATTTATGATAACAACAATCGATTCGGGATTACAAGCTGAAATCGAATCGAGGCCCGGATACATAAAATATGCATAGGGCGGGTCATTAAGGTAGTATTCGCAACAATAGAATGTATCATTTGGCCCACAATAATGTGGCATATCATGCAAAAATAGGCAAACCTCGATAGTATCGGCATCATAGAATCCGAGTTCTCCGAGATTGCCGTCTATGGAATATGTGCCTTCCCTTGAGCTTCCATCGAAGCTTATATGTGTCCCTAAATCCCATCTTATTCCATTTATCGTAAAGTACGCTTCATCGGTGGCGATGCCAGAGACCGAATCCTCGACATCCCATTCAGCATGGAAGACTGTATCTGTAAGGAGAGTGCCGCATAGCGGATCCTCTTCCATAAGAATCGGCGGCCGATAATCGATGACAAATGACCATTCGATAGGTAAATCCTCGATAGGTGAACCCCAGACATCTGTTCCAGCAGTCAATATAGCTTCGACAGTATCGCCATCGGCCCAGAAATCTTCATGCGGCGCATGGAAGACCAAAAATGAGTCCGTCCACGAAATCTCGGAGCTGGATACGCTATATATCGTGCCATCGATATTTAATCGGAAAGTAGCAGGATCGAGATTATCCAAACCGTCAGGATCATTTATCACAAGCAAAATAGAATCGGGATTACATGCCGTAATAGAATCCAGGCCCGGATATACGAAATATGCATAAGGAGATTGATTTAAGTAGAAAGTGCAGCAATATGTAGTATCATTCGGGCCGCAGAAAGAAGACGAAACCTGATCCTGCGGGTGAAGGCAGACCACAGCAGTATCGCGGCTATAAAAACCAAGCTGACGGAAAGTCCCATCTATTGAAAATGTTCCCGAAGATGCAGTGCCAGTGAAATCTACATGAGGCGAAGACATCGGGAAAGAAACGCCATTGACAGTGAAATATGAATTAAGCACATCGATTCCAGCAACATCATCAGTGATATCCCATTCGCCTGAGAAGACAGTGTCTTCAAGAAGTGTCTCACATTCCGGGCTGATATCGACAAGGGCCGGCGGCTCCAGGTCAACCTGGAAATTACATGTAGGCGAACCAAACATCGGACAACCCTCGATATCTGTTGCTCCAGCCAATGTATAACTTACAGTAGAACCATGTGTCCATGGAGTAGTAGGCGTAAATGTCAAAATATCACCGATATATGTCATATGATCAGGATAATAATAGTGAACACCATCGACAATAAGATGAATTGAAGTCGGATCGACATAAGAATCATCATCCCATATTCTAAATCTCATCTCCTGATAGTCGCAGGCTGTAATTACGCCACAGGGCAGCGGATATTGAATTTCGCCTTCCGGGCCAACGCAACGGCATGAGTCATCGGTCGTGCAGCCAAATACTGTATCGACTTCGCCACCGCAGCCCCAGAGTCTTATATTAAAACATCGTGAAGAACCTGTGCAAGATGAGTCGATATCCACATGCCATCCCATATTAACACTTCCGCCCGGGCTAACTGTCGGCGATGTGATAGGATTTGTGGAAATCACAGAGACGCATGAAGCATCATTTGGAATAAGATGAGCATTGATTGCACAGGTAACCCCTGTGGCATTCGTGATTCTTGTATTAATGGCTTCCCATGTTGTCAGCATCTCTATAATATCATCGAAAATGTCCGCCCACGAAGAAGAAAGCGGATACCTCGCACCACCAGAACTTTCTGCCAGGCTTGTATAAACTGCACCGACTGCCCCACCGACATTTTCGGCAAAAAATACTACCGTGCCTGTCGATAAAATAAGCGCTCTTGTTCCAGCAACGGTTTCATCAGATGCCCAGTTGGATTCGTGATAACCAGCATCGGTATATATCAATAATACATGCATTGCATCCGGCCGCCAATCGAAAAGCCGGATAGCATCGCATATTGCATCAAGAGGGGTTTCCGGCCAATCGCCACCTCCCCACACGCCAGTAGCATTAATCTGTGCAATAAAGGGTGGTGCAGTTGGATACATCTGAAAGCCCGGTGTTCCTGGATCTGCATCCCAGAGGTTTGTTCCATCGCCAAATGTGAGTCCACCCAATCGATAGTCATATCCTCGAGCATCCAATTCCGTAACAAAACCGGTTATACTCGAACGAACATCAGCGATCTCGCTACCCATCGAACCAGATGTATCGAAACAAAAAACGATATCGACAGCACCAGTATCTAACCTACAACCGAGATCGGTGGTGTATTCCATCGGCGAGAGCATATCGAAATCCCATTCTGCACCATGGGCATTAAAACGCATCTCATCTACGATATAGGCTGGTTTTTCTGAAGAATAAAGATTAAATACAAATAATAAAATCAGAACTGCCGCAAAGGCAGCGATTCGTAAATTTTTCATCAACAAACCCCTATGCTAAAATATTTTCTACTACCTCCCGATTCGCAAAGAATCTTCTCTATTTATTATATATAATAGAAAAATCATTCTTATGTCAACCATTTACTGAAAATTAAGCGAAGTTTAAATTTTACCTAAGTTGTTTAATATATTATACATAGGCGTATAATAAATTAGACTATTCCGAAGTTTTATGCTATTAATTGATGGGTTGATTTGTTATTATAAAAGCTGGCCTTTTTCCCGAAGCTGCCACTTATTTGCATTGCTCTGGTAAATATTGGCAAATTTAATGACCTGACGCGGCATTACAGCAGGTGGACGAACCTTGCTTTCCATGCCATTGAAACCGAATGCATGAACCAGGCGGTCCATTGTTTTATTGAAGGATGGAAGCAAGAAGGATTTTTTACCAAATTCTACCTTGTAGAAATTACCATAACGATTTTCAGAGAACTCTTTGACGCTGGATTTGCCATTTCCGATATATTCGACATTTATAACTCCGAAAGTTGATTTGAAACTATTAATTCGCTTTTCGATTTCATACTCTGTCATCATGCCGACATTTATCTGGCGGAGAATATTATTGTATTCTGTAAGGCAGCTATGGATGCTATTGGGTATGACTGCACGGGCGGTATGTATGCTATTGCCAGTATTAGTGCCTGATTTTTGATTTGCTCTACTCGGAGAAGATTTTGAATACGGATCACTACCGATTCTTTGATCTACTCGATTGGTTGAATTACGAGAACTGCGGTATCTTTTATTGAACCTGGATTTATTTTCAGAAGATTGGGATATGCCAGTGGAATTTTCAGATGCATTCAAATGTTCAAATGTGCCAACGCTTGAGTGCATGATTTTTTCGAGTTCAGATTTATCACCTAAGAGGCTATCCAGAAATTCTTCCTGATTTGATTTTTTGCTCGAATATTGCTTTTGGCTGCTTTCTTTATTGGAAATTCCGGATTCCGGCGAAGTTTTTGAAAAATTCTCTATTTTTTTTCCCAGCTTTTTAGACTCGATATTACTATCCAATCGATTTTCTATATTTATTTGATCGAGAAATAGCTCCATTTGTTTTTCATTATTATCGATTTTGGATTTTGTTTGGTCGAATAATTCATAAATAGGTTTCAGGCTTTTTGATATCGATTTTTCGATGACTTTTTCGAGTTCATTATTGCTATTGGCCTGTAATTTAGCAGTAGCATTCTTATTATTCAGGGCGATTTCGGGATTAGAAAAACGTTGCTTATACTCATTATAGTAGGGCCTTGGCCTTGTGCTATTGGAATTGGTTTCGATTTTGAATTTATTGCTTTTACTTTTAGGTATATCACGAAGTTTTAATGCTGAGTAGATAACTGTGCTAACAAGTGTCAGCCCCAAAAAACCAACAATATACCACAAATAGCGAAGGTTTTTGATATCAGATTGCATAACTCTGATTTGTTTGTTCTTGTATTCGATTTCAGACTCGAGATAATTCACATCATTTTCAAGCTTCTCATTCAAGCGTTTATAGCTTTTGTTTAGCATCGTCAGGCTATCTATATCTTGGCTTAGTTTTTCTGAGTTAACCAGAAGCTGTTCTGTCTGGTTTTTCAGCTCGGAAATAGTCATATTTTGTCGGCTGATGATTTTACTGGTTCTTGATTGTGAGTAAACAGATAAAGTAATTATTAGCAATAAAAGAATCGTTTTCTTCATTTATAGCCCTTCATTTTTTTATTATCCGTGAACTCTTCTGTTTACCCCACAGGTATAGCATTCAAAATGCTAATCAATACTACTATATATTATATATCCGGGAAAATCAAGTCTATATCCAAGAATTTTTTAAAAAAAAGACATTTAGCTAGATTTTAAGTTTTTTGCATTGCAAAAAGCCGAAATATAGCTTTTGGGTAGATTCTTATATTCGCTTTTTATCTCTTTGCAGATATCATCGGTTTTAAGGTTTCCGCAAAGTTTCATTAGCTTTGAGATACATGCATAAAGGCTACGGCCTGGTTTAAAACTATAATTTGTGATTCCCAATAATTCAGCATTGATATGTGTGTCTTCGAATTCTTGTAGAATATCCAGTGCATAGACTAAAATATTTTTGGATACTTTTTCCTTTTTGCATAATTTTAAAAAGCATAGCGATTTTTCTTCAAATTCCAAGATATCGAAGCTATTAAACTGGTTAATAATCATAAGATAAAGAATAAAAGCAGTTTTATCATAGAATATTTTATCAGAGTCAATAATCGTTGAGGACATAATCTTATGTGTCTCGAAAATATCTAATAGAAACTCGGCTTTCTTATCGTCCTGAAGATTCTGAATCAGTGATTTGATCGAGCTTTTTAGAAATGAATTGAAAAAAGCAATACGTTTGATGTAAGTATTCTGCTGTTTTCTAAGATTGGCCAATTCATTAGCCATCATATCGAAAGCTTCGCCAGAATGGTCCTCATAAGGCTTTTTGCCAATAATATTGCTGATACTATGAACAATTGTTTTTTTCTCTGTGGGGATGCTGATAGAATTGCAATTCTGTAAATTCTTCGATGAAATATCTGAGATATTTTTAAACTCCTTGTAATATTCCAATGCTTTTTCGAAGTCGCCTATATTCTCATAGAGATTAGATTGGCTAAGGAATAGCACACCCTTAAGATGACATAATTCTTCTCTTTTGATTGTTTCCCAGGCAAGGTCGAGTTTTTCTTTTGCAATCTCAAATTCGCCTTTTTGAGTATTTACATTGGCAGTATTTATGAGCATAACTATTTTGCCCTCATTAGAGTCGCTATCCAGACAAATCTCACCGGCTTTTTTTAGATATTTGAGAGCTTTATCGTAATTTCCCTGACATTTGTAAACAAGGCCGATATTATTAAGTGAAGTTGCTGTTTTCTTATTGTCATCGATAGGTTTTATGACTTCTAAAGATTTATTGTAGTATTCGAGCGCTTCATGATAATGCTTCAGCTTTAGATGTATATTGCCAATATTATTCAAAATAGATGCGATTTGTTTTTTGTTCTGAATATTTTGGGCTAATTCCAGTCCGTAACGGTATTTGGAAATAGCATCATCCCACCTCTCCAGTTTTTTATAAACATTGCCAATGTTAATCAACAATGAGATATATAATTCAGAATCATCCAATTTTTCGACTATTTCTATCGCAGTGGTGAAAAGTTCTAATGCATAATGATAATTTTGAACAGTGAATGCTAATTTTCCGCGAATCAATATAGTGCGAGCTTTTTCGACAGAAAGTTCCAAATCCTGGGCAGATTCCATAGCTTGATTAGAAAACTCGATAGCAATATTTATTCGTCCCTTTTGTAGAAAATCATTGGCAAGGACATTGAGGCTAAAGACTAACTTTTCGCCGTTTTCGGCCTTTTGCAACTTATCTATTGCGTAATGAGTCTGTTCTATGCTTCTATGGATATTAGTATCGAGATTGTAGGCAGTAAAAAGTTCTTCGATTGCCTTCTTGTCCGTAGAATGTGTAACTTCGCCAAATTCCTGACGTATTATGTCAATATCTTCTGGTTTCATTTTTCTTAAAGATTAACTCCTTAATGTTGCATCGTTTTTATTATAAATATTAAACCCAAATTTCACAAGCATTTTTTAAGATTTAAATATTTTTAACTTGACTCAATAGAATAATTAATAAATACAAGGAAACAATAAAAAAACCGAGAAGTGCATGATATAGAGTGATATAGCAAAGTTGTTTTTACGGTGAACGGAATAGCAAGATAATTAAGGAAATAATAAATTAATTTAGTTCATTTTATTAAGTCCAAAAAAGTCCATATTTATATGTATTTTATTGGATATTGGATAAAATCTTATTCAAAATGGTCATCGATATAGCCGATAGCTTCTTTGGTTTTAAGCTGTCTTGTGCTATTGCCTGTCCTGACATAGAATGCCTGATCCATCTTGTCGATGAATATTGGCTTGTCAGATGGGTTTACTCGAAGGCTGCAGACCTCTTTGCCAGACATCTCAACAAAGCTCACATCGATTCGGCTGACAAATTCAACGCCAATATATTTTGAAACAAGGCCAATAAGGAATAGCTCGAAACCATCGGCATCCTTTTTCTGCAATGATCCGAAATCTTTTTCCAGGCCGAGTACTTCGCCTTTATCGTTGACACCTATAAACAATATGCCGCCTTCGGAATTCAAGAATCCGGCTATTGTCTTGACGATGACTTTTTCGAGAGCCTTATTGGTTTTATTCTGATGATAATCCCATCTTGCACTCGATTTGAATTCAAGATGTTGGCTTTCGGGCTTAAGGAGCAGCTTTTGGAGAGCTTTAAGCTCTTCCTCTTTATTTGATAGTGCGCGGCTTGTGATAAATGCTTTGATATATGATTGAAGATTTGCTGCCCGGAAAATGAAAGCCATCATACCAAAAATGAGATATTGCAAAATATGCCATGCTACATAAAACCTGCTATTGTTCATCTCTTCCCAGCGTATATTCATCATCCTAAAATCATTCATCGCCCAGGATGTACCAATCAGCTTTGTTATGCTTTCAAGCCAGGCAGTACCAAAGATTTGATTTACAAAAAGCTCGAAACCAATAAAATACACCGCAGAACTAAATAATCCAGCCACCAATGCAAATACCGGACGATATGGCATGAAAATCAGCCCAAAGAAAATACCGATCACATATAAAAAGCCATAGGCATTAAATTCAAGCCCAAAATTAGCAATATCTTTGGTAACCCCCCACCAAAGTACAAAAAAAACAGTAATACGAAGCAAAGCAAAATCCCATTTTGCATTGTCTTTTAGCTTATGAAGGCCGAAAATAATAATAAAAAAAACAAGAAGAATAAAAAGGCTCCTGACAAGCTGCAATGTACCAATATCAGAAAACAGGCTCAAAAGAAAAATAAACATCGAAAGAGTTATGATTATCGTAAAAACGATCAATAGCGAAGCTCCAGCCTGCTGATGTATAACCTTCTGGAATTCGGGGTCGATTTTCTCGAGATTAGGGAAAAAGTAGTTCTTTATCCTATCTTTATCAAAATGCCTTGGTAATATTTTCGATCTTCCTTGCTCCATAGCAATAAGATATTATATAACACTTTTTGAGGCAAGTATTTCTCTTTTAAAGCCATAAACATATATAATAGCTAATAAATATAAAGCAAAAGGCTTTACTGATGTTTTAGCCTGAAAATTATGACAATGCGGAACAGCGAAATGTCTTTTTTCATCATTATTAAAACTATAAACCAGATTCTGAATCAACATATTTGAAGTATTCGCGACCCTCTATAAATAATACAATAATCAATAAAATCGATATCGGGATAATCCGATACACAAAAAGCCCATACAAGGAATAGCGCATTGTAGCTAAAAGGCCAACAATATAGAATCCAAATCTCAAGTATATGTTCTTGACCTTTGATGGATAATATGAAAGAGCGGTAAAAAATGGAAGGATACTTACTGCCCAAAGAAGTGGAGTTGCGATGAGAAATAGTCCGCTAATTAGCGCCCAGCCATTTTTAAGTCCGATATTTTTACGATAGTAAATCATAAAAATCAAAAATACTATTGGAATCAATATCCACAAGCTTTGGTATGAAGGTACCGTCATTTCGAAGAGTTTCCTTATTCCAGTATCACCTGTGGAATGAGAACTGATAGCAAAAAAGTTACCAAGATAAATTTCCCAGAGCCTAAAACCACTAATTAATATTGTAATCAATATTAATACGATAGAAGACAAAATGGTAAGAAAAATATCTTTATAGCGTTTATCAAAAAATAGAATCAGAAGAGATGCTGCTGGAATCAGTTTTATCAATATAGAAATCGATAGCAATATCGAAGGAAGTATGCTTTTTCTGTCCATGAACATCTTAAGAGATACAACCCATAATGAAAAAACGATGATGTTTGATTGTCCCAACGTAAGATTACGTGTTGTGGAGCTTGAAAGAACTGCTGCGATAAAAATAAAAAGCAGTTTATATGGCTTATTCTTATCATGGTAGATTATCTTGAGATATCGGAAAAAAAGAAAGAGAAATGGAATCAAAATCACGAAGTAAATCCAATATGCCTTATGTGTTTCAAGCTGCGAGAGTGGGATAAGCATCGTGGCGAAAAATGGCGGATAAAGATATGGATATGCATATAAACCGTCCTCTTCTGCCCTCTGATTAAGCTTTTCGGGATCGTAGATGTCCTTTCCATCGCCTTCGGAAATCATCCTGGCAGCATAATGGAAAGAATTGTAATCGGCATTCCCCTGATCGGAGATAAAAACCAATAAAAGGATAAAAACTATAATAATCAGCTCAAAATACCGATAAAAGAATGTCTTCGCTTTTTCGACCATAATTTTTATACCAATTTAATATATATCATTTTTTGTCGATAGAAAATATTAATTATTGCATAAAATGCAAAAGGGAATATTATATATGTTTTTATTGACTATGAGTCATAAAATGCTTAATTTGTAATGATATATTTGATTGGAAATTGATAACACGAGGTATAGGAAATGAAAAAAGGAATTCATCCAAAGTATTATCAGGCCAAAGTTACATGCACATGCGGTGCAGAATGGACAGTCGGCTCGACCAAAAAAGAAATTCGACTCGATGTCTGCTCATCCTGCCATCCTTTCTTTACTGGAAAACAGAAAGTAATGGATACCGAGGGTAGAGTGGAGAGATTCCGCAGGCGTTATGGCATTAAGGATAAGACATCCGAGGCCCTGGAAAAGAATAAAAAGTAATATATTAAGGTATCGCAAATATGCGCGTAAGCCTGATCAATTATACTCCAAAACCCATCGAGACTGTTTATACAGCAGCACGCACTTGTTATAGTAAAAAAACAGCTTCGCAAATATGGGCCAAAAGAGTAACCAGCTTCGAAATGGGCAAATTGCTCGATAGGACTATCGAGTCAGGCCATCATTCGATTTTGGAGCATATCTCCTTTACATTTGCAATAGAAGGCGTCTCACGAGCAGCCAGCCATCAATTGGTTAGGCACCGTTTGGCCTCTTTTTCTCAGCAAAGCCAGAGGTATGCAGAACTGGATGATCAGGGCTATATTACACCGAATTCAATAAAATATAGCACCGATGCCAAAATGATTTTCGAAGAGGCCATGGCATCTTGCAAGCAGGCTTATGAAAAACTTCGAAAAAAAGGCATACCCAAAGAAGATGCCAGGTTTATTATGCCTAATGCTACGAGTACTAATCTGGTTATGACCATGAATTTCCGGGAGCTTTGGCATGTTTCCGGTATCAGGCTTTGCAAAAGAGCACAATGGGAAATACGCGAGCTTTTTATAAAGATAAAATCTGAGCTACATAGTGTTCCGGAGCTTACAGGGTTTGCAGATTACCTTGGGCCAAGGTGCGAAACGCTGGGATACTGCCCGGAATTTCAAAGCTGTGGACTCTATCCCACGCGTCGGGAAGCTCTCAAAAACGATAAGGAATATTAATGAATTATTTTGAAAAACTTTCAACAATACAAAAGAAGAACAATTCCTTGCTCTGTATCGGCCTCGACCCTGACCCGGAGAAAATGCCATCGTTTTTGAAGCTCTCGCCAGATGTTATTTTTAGCTTTAATAAGGCAATTATCGATGCTACACATGATCTTGTTTGTGCATATAAGCCCAATATCGGCTTCTATATGGCCGGCGGAGTGCCTGCTCTGAAATCGCTCAAAAGGACAATCGAATACATTCCAGAGGATACTCCAGTGATCTTAGATTGCAAAGTTGGAGATGTCAAACATACAGCGGAGTCTTATGCAAAGGGCGTTTTGGATGAATTTGGCGCAGACGCTATCACTATTACTCCATATATTGGCTTTGAAAGCCTCGAACCATTTTTCGCCTATGAAGACAGAGGCATCTATATTTTGGTTCTAACTTCTAATCCCGGATATCTTCAGTTTCAGAATTTGGAAGTCGATAATTCAAGGCTCTTTCTTAAGGTGGCTTCAGAGATTCGTAAAAGTGAATATAAGAATCTTGGTATGGTTGTTGGAGCGACTCATCCCGAGGAGGCAGAAGCCGTCCGAAAGGCTGCTCCTGAGACTCCTTTCCTGATTCCTGGAATCGGCGCGCAGGGTGGCGACCTAAAAAGAGCTGTCCAGATAGGTACTACAAGCGATGGAAAGCCGCCTCTTATGGTTTCCGGACGATCAATAATTTATTCATCCAGGGGCAGAGATTTCGCCGAAGCTGCCCGTCAAAAAGCAATCGAAACAAAAACATTCATAAATAAATCCAGAGCAGTAGAGAATAATAATATATAATTTATATACTAACGATAGTTAGATAATTTAATTTCCAAAACAAAAGGATGTCATGGATTTATTAGATGAGTTAAAGCGTACAAAAGCATTATTAGAGGGACACTTTGTCCTTTCATCCGGACTTCATAGCGATAGCTATGTCCAATGCGCAAAGCTGCTTCAATACCCTGTACTAGCTGCAGAAGCAGGGCGCGATATCGGCAAAAAGATCAAAAAATTCTTGCCAACAAAAATCGTTTCACCGGCAATAGGCGGAATAGTAATCGGGCAGGAAGTTGCAAGGGCGCTTGGATTGCCACATATTTTCATAGAAAAAAAAGATAATGTTCCGCAACTTAGGCGCGGCTTCGAAATTACCGATAAAGATAATGTGATAATTGTCGAAGATGTCGTAACAACTGGCCTATCGGTTAAAGAAACACGGAAAGTTGTCGAGGAGCATGGCGGCAATGTTCGAGCAATCAGTTCATTGATAAATAGAAGCGGCAAAGAAAATCCCTTCGATATACCTTATATATCGCTACTGGATTTAAAGTTCGAGGTATATAAACCCCGCGATTGCCCATTGTGCGAAGAAGGCATTAAAGCCGTAAAGCCGGGAAGCCGAAAAGATAAATAGCGAAATATAAAATACTAAGCATAGTATGAAGTTTTGTCAAACATAGCTTAGATTGCTGTAAGTAATTAATATATTAGGTATTTACGATAAGCTATAGGATGCATTAGGAAATTAAAAGTTAAAAATTTATATAAAAAAAAGACCTGGTTCGCTTGACATTCGCCTTAAAAATACTATACTGTAAGTAGGGTGTAGAATGGAGACAATAATGAATAAACAAAAATATGGTATGACAATTTTAGAAATCATGACCGTCATTGTCATTGCTGGAATAATTTTTTCTATCGGTTATTTTATAATGGCAAAAAGCGGCGCTGATTTTAGATTGAAATCCGGTTCTCGCTCACTTCGGCATGATATCGCGCTTGCCAGGCAATATGCAAAAGAAAGAGGTAGCAATTATGGTATAGCTTTTGATGATGGAAGCTGGTATGTTTTCACTATCGCTGAAAACGGCGACACCATAATTGAATCTGATTTTGAAATGCCACATGATATACAAATTGGAACAACAAATGATGTCAATCAAAAAGTCTCCGGCACTGGCACTTTGCCGGCCGATGGAATCGATTTTCCATCAGATAGAATTGTATTTATGCAAAGAGCCGCGGTGCCAGGTGTGATTTATTTGAACAATGGCGAAGACAACAAAGCAGTAGAGGTTAATGTACTGGGCAATACGAGAATTTACACATGGAGAGAGAACTCATGGAACCAGGAAGACTAAGACAAAAGGATGGCTTTACGATTGCCGAGGTGATGATTGCTTTCATTATTCTTGCCATCGGATTCACATCTATGCTTTATCTTTCGCTTTTTGCGATAAAGGCCAATATGGAAGGCCAGAGGCTGGGAAGCGCAAGATTTATTGCAGAACAAAGGGCTGAAAATCTGCGCTCGCTCGATTATAGGCATCCGATGCTCATCGATGATGGCGATAGCCTCGACCTCGATGATACTGTAACCCCTGATTTCCAAGACTCTTTATCAAGAGATGGAATCGATTATGATATTATGTGGAATATCGCAGAAAACATTCCAGAAAACGGCATTAAGACAATAAAAATATTTGTCCTATGGAATGAACAACAGGGACCAAAGGAATTCGAATTTACGACATTTAAAGGATCGGCGAGCAGATGAAAAGGGAAAATGGTATAACGATAGTCGAACTATTAGTCTCCATGCTAGTTATTGGCATCTTGCTCTCGCTTGCTACATATATCTTCGTCAATTTTATTTCGACAAGTTTCAGCCAGGAAAGACAAACATCGGCGCAAAGTAATGTCCAGTCTGTAATGCAACAGATTAAATGGGATATACTGATGACCGGCTACTCGGTCTCCGCAGACCAGATAGCAATCGAAGCTGGCAATGGCACAGGGCCTAATAATTCCGATGTATTAACTTTGAAATCTCTATGGTTTGGAGTCGATGAGGGTGGGCATTGGACTTATGTCCTTGACCCTGTCTCCAATAATACAACTGTCAATGTACGTAAATGGAATGACCCGGACCTCGATATCCAGGCCGGCGATGAAATAATTTTTATGACTTCGACAAAAAGGAAACTCGATAATCAAACTTTTGAGGTAGTGAGCAGGGATACTTTTACTCATGTAAGTGGTGTTTCAGGATTTAAACTCACTTTGAACAATCCAATAAGCACTTCTATGAATTTTCTGTTCAATGTAAATAGCACTGGGACAGATGAACTTCAAGAAGTTGTCTATCGATTGCAGGATAATGTTCTATTAAGAGACTCGATTCCTCTTATGGACGATGTTACAGATTTCCAGGTAGCATATTGGGTCGATCAGAATGACAATCAGATACAGGAGAGTACTGAATGGCATGATGATCTATCAGTTGTGGAAGCGAATCCCAACCTTAGGGACAATATCAGATTAATTCGATTGAATTTACTTGTCTCATCCAGAGGTGAGTCAAATTACCACAAAGAAGAGACATTCACATTAGAAGACAATACGATAACGCCAAACCCAAATATGAAACACAAACCGTGGATGCAATTTGCCAATCCAAGGAATTTAAAATGAGTATAATGAAAAATTTTAGAAAATACATAAGTAATATGCGACATAATAAGGACGGCATTGCCTTGATTACTGCTATTTTATTTTTAGTATTTATGGTTCTGATAGCTGCCCTTGTTATTTTTGCTGTTACTCGAGGAATTAAAATCTCCGGTTCGACAAGAAGAGAATTCAGTGCTTTCGAGGCTGCTGAATCAGGTATCGAATGGGGCATGGTCAAGGTCGAGGATATCGCGCGAACTGGTGCCGCACTTGCCAGTGATACACTCGATATAGACCAGAAAGATGTCAGCGTGCAGATCAATTATATGTTTGCTTCACCTGTTTCAGGCAGCAATATTGCCTATGGCGCTGGATACGATGGCATCGGAAAAGGCCTTAGCGCTGGCGGTGCGCTTATTTCTTACAGAATCATGTCGGATGCAAGAGGCGCAAGCAGAGAGAATGTCGCAGTAGAGATCGCATACAGGAAAATTGTTGGTATAGATGCAAGATAATATTTGACAAGTTTTTGGAGGATTCAATGATAATATTTTTTAAACAAATTGGCAAAACGCGCAAGCTAGTGCTTATAGCATTTATCTTTATTGCGCTACTTAATGTTATTATTGCTGATGACGATGATTTCGATGCGCCATGTGCAAAACCACCATTCCTTACTCAGCAGATTATGCCTAATGTCTTATTGATTCTCGATACATCAGGGTCGATGACATATGGATCATACAATGGCCGATCGAATTCTTCCTATGGTTCTTTGAGCTACTGGAGCAATGAGAACACTCAAGATTATTATGGCTATGCAGATCCAAATGAAACCTATGAATACAATCATGCTGGAGGATATTGGGAAGTTTCATCCAGCTCTACGCCTGCCTTCGATCCAGTCAATGGCCTGATTAATGGTAATTTTTACAATTACCTTTTTATGAGAAGGATAGATGTAGCCAGAAAGGCACTTATTGGAGGCAAGGTTCGCGGCGATAGGGAAACCGACCCACATATTCTTGTGTCCCAAGATTATGATGGATACTGGGAAGGCGTTCCACTTGATGGCTCATTCGATGGCATTTCCTATTATGATAACAATAATTATGCCGAAATGAATATCCAGTGGTGGAATTATGATAATTATCCACATGACTGTAAATGGCTTTTCGAAATGAAGAACGAGAAAGTATATTGCTATCTACCAGATCATAGCTGGTGTCGCCATCAGGTAACTGGTCATGGCGGTTGTGGATGGCGCTCGTGGCCAGAGGCAGTATATAATCTGCATATCTTGCCTTCTCCCGACTATGAAGCTAAAGGCTTTGTTCAGAAAACTGCCGATAGAGTCAAATATGGCCTGATGCTATTCAATGTGTCTGAAGGTGGCAAAATGGAAGAATACATCGGTTGTCATAAAGATTCTCTCATTAAATCCATCGAGAACTGTCAGATAGGTAGCCAGACTCCACTTACCGAAGTTCTTTATGAAGCATACCTTATGTTTACAGGCCAGGAATCATGTCATAATTATATTAGGCCAGATGATATGACACTTTGGGAGACTTATTGTGGTAGAAGTCTCTGGGGCGGAAGATATTGGGTAGATTATGCCAATCACGATCCAATTGTTAACTGGTGCGAGAAGAATTTTGTAATCTATATCTCAGATGGTGCACCAACATCGGATGGCACAATCCCAAGCTGGATCAAATATTATGATGGAGAAGGCGGCGCTACTTTAGCCGATGTTTCTTATTATATGCACACCAATGACTTAAGAAGTGATTTTATCGGTGATCAATCTGTTTATTACTATGGTTTATATATTTTTGGTTCGGATGAAAGTGCAAGAAATACACTTATAGATGCCTGTAAAAAAGGCGGTTTCGATGATTATAATAATAATAATTGGCCAGATAATCAAATAGAATGGGATAAAGATGAAGATGGCTTACCCGATAATTATTTTGAACCTCAGGATGGTGACGAACTTGCTATTGCTCTTGAAGCTGCATTTCAGGATATTCTCAAGCGTACATCTTCTGCTTCGGCTGTATCGGTGGTGTCGGCATCAACGAAGGGAGAGGGCGCTGTCTATCAAGCGCTTTTTGCACCGGATAAGATGATAGATTTTGTAAATCTTGGATGGGTTGGGACGCTACGCTCATTCTGGATCGACCAGCAGGGCAATCTTCGCGAAGACACGGACTCGGATGAAGTGCTTCACATGATCGATGATAAGATTATCACTGTATCTTTCGATGGCGACAATACAGTGGCGACAAGATATCGCGATATTGATGGCGATGGCGTACATGATGGCGAGATTAATACAGTCCAATCAGATTCTGCAAAACCAGTATGGGATGCCGGTAATTTGCTTCATAGAAGAGACCCTGGCAATAGGAATATTTACGTCGGAATGCCCATTTCTTCAGGTTCACAAAAGATGGATCCAATGGATTTCGATACCGATAATAGAGACACTCTTGAGTTCTACCTCGATGTTTCCGGCGAAAGCGCCGATTCTCTGATAGAATATATCCGTGGAACAGATTACCCCGACTATAGAAACAGAACAACAGATGGCGATGTATGGAAACTTGGCGATATTATCTATGCCACACCGGTATATGTCGGCCCGCCGACAGATAGATTCGATCTAATATATAATGACGATAGCTACCGGCAATTTTTTACTGCTTATTATGATAGGAGAGGCGTTGTCTATCAGGGTGCAAATGATGGGATGCTCCATGCTTTCAATGCCGGTCGGTACTATGAATCATCAGATGATATCGAGCGTGGATATATCGATGATAAAGGCACTTATGACCTCGGAGAAGAGATGTGGGCATACATACCACATAATATATTGCCGCATTTGCAATGGCTTAGAGAACCTATTTACGATGATTGCCATGTATTTTATTTGGACAATGACATAAAGGCTTTCGATTGCAAAATTTGGACATCATCATCCAAGCATCCACAGGGATGGGGAACTATGCTGGTTGCTTCGATGAGATTAGGGGGTTCTGATTATGAATTATCAGACGGAAGCACAACACAGAGATCATCACTTATTGGTTTCGATGTTACAGACCCGGATGATCCAGAGCTTCTCTGGGAATGGAATGATTCCGATTTGGGCCATACGACAGTATATCCTGCTATAGCAACAGTTGATGATCATTGGTACTTATTATATGGTAATGGCCCCGATGATATCGATGGAGATGCGATTGGAAATGGCAAAATCTATATCCACGAATTAGGATCAGATCAACTCACACAAGAGAAAAAGTTTGATATGGCTGGTAGCGAACATATGGGTGATCCATTGTCATTGGACATCAATGTCGATAAAAATACTGATGTATTTTATATTGGAAGTACGATTCACGACCATATTTGGCAAAATCTTGGTGGCAAAGTATATCGCGTGAATTTCTTTGACTCGCATGAGCCAGACGATTGGCAGGTTTCGACTTTGATAGATATCGGTAGGCCGGTTGTTTCATCTGGTGGAGCAACGATTGACCCTTTTGGTAATCTCTGGTATTTTGCTGGCACTGGCCATTACTTCTCGAATTTTGATGAAGTGGATAAGAATGATAATTATTTCTTTGGTATAAAGGATGAATACGTAAATACTGGCTCTGGCGAGATATATCTCTCAGACCTCTACGATGTAACCGATATTGAAGTAATTGTAACAGATACTGGGGCGATTGTCCAGACACCTTCGGGTGACATGACCTTTGGAGAACTAAAACACGAAATAAAACAACATAAAGGTTGGTATGTGACTTTCACTAGCGGTGAAAGAATCCTTGCTGAACCTTTGGTAATCGGCGAGACCGTATTCTTCACAACCTTCTTACCCAATGATGATGTTTGTTCATTCGGAGGGCTTAGCAAGTTATACGGGCTTAATTATATGACAGGGACCGCCAGCCCCGAACTCAATGTATTTGGAATAGAAGACCTTACTTATGTTAAAGGAGTCGACCTTGGCGATGGAGTGCCAACCAGTCCTTCGGCACATATTGGAGTCGGCGAGAAGGCAACGATATCCACACAGCTATCGACCGGTGAAATCGACCAGCAGAAAGCATCGGTTGCGACAACAAAGAGTGGTCCAATATTCTGGAAAGGCAAATAAAAGGAGTAAATATGAAAAAGCTAATTTTGACTTTTCTTTTGATACTAATAGTAATGCCGCAAATAGCCCTGGCAAGAAGAGGCGGTGAAGAAGAATCTCGCATTGTTCCAAGAGGCAAATACGATTTCAATGTAAGCGGTTATCTTTCGGAAATTCGTGACGATATATTATTCTTTAATGACCATGTAGTAAAAATCAATCCGGGCAAGATCGAAGCCTTCGACTCTTTGGGAAGGCCGGTTGTATTTTCTTCCATAGAGCCACCTGCTTTTGTGAAGCTTGTTATGACCGAAGACAAGGATGGAAATTTATCTGCCAGTGCGATTAAGGTAATGTATTTCCCAAAAGCCGATAGAGAACTGGGAAGAAAGTCCGTCAATAGCCTTAAAAAGCTGCATTCGGCTGCTACATACAATTTCAAGGAAAATAGAATCGCTGAATATGGCGAAGAAGAACCCCCTCCAATCAAGGACGAAGATAAAACAAAAGAAGAAGAAGAAGAGAAAAAAGATCCTGCTGAATCGGACAGAGACAAAAAACGTAGCGGAAGTGGCCTTCAAATAGAGCGCCAGTAGGCTAAGTAAATTTTAGTAAGTTTATCGGTATATTATTGCAATGCAATTAAATCGCATACTTTTTGATAATTTTCATTGTGTTTTTGACCATGATGCTATAAACTTTAAAGATTATGGTAAGCAATGTAAAGATAAAGATTATAATTGTAGAAGATGATGTCGAAGCAAGAGAAACACTACTCGAAGTTCTCAATCGGAAAGAATATTCAATCAAAGGATTCGGAGTTGCCGAGGATGCCTTCGAATATATTCAGGAAAATGCCGTTGACCTTGTGATTTCTGATCTGGTGCTTCCGGGTAGATTCGATGGTATTGCCCTGCTGGAGAAGATAAAAGCCAAATATCCGAGCCTTCAGGTCATTATGGTAACCGGCCATGCAACTGTGGACACAGCAATTAAGGCAATGAAGCAGGGCGCATATGATTATCTTACAAAGCCAATAGATATCGGAAGACTTCGTATATTGGTCGAGAAGGCTATGGAACATAGGCTTTCAGAGCTTGAGAGCAATGCTCTTGCTAGTGCAATATCGCAGGGTAAGGGCTTTCAGGGAATGTTTGGCACTTCGGAGAAATTTTTGGCAATAATCCGAAGGATTAATCTTGTTGCGCCGACAGAAAGCAATGTCCTTGTGCTGGGTGAATCCGGGACTGGTAAAGAACTCACCGCCGATGCAATTCATAATCTGAGCCAGAGAAAAGATGGGCCATTTGTCAAGGTCAATCTTAATGCTATTCCAGAGAGCTTGATTGAAAGCGAGCTTTTTGGGCATGTCCGGGGCGCATTCACCGGAGCAGATCGAAATAGAAAAGGCAAATTCCAGCAGGCAAATGGAGGTACAATTTTACTCGATGAAATTGGCGATATGCCCTATAATCTTCAGGCGAAGCTTCTTCGAGTGATAGAAAATAAAAAAGTAACTCCGGTCGGCTCCGAAAAAGACGAAGACCTATCGATGAGAATAATCGCTTCGACAAATAGAGATCTACATAAACTAATCGATGAGGGCCAGTTCCGTAGCGATCTATTTTTCAGGCTTAGTGCTTTCACAATCAAGCTTCCGCCGCTCAGAGAGAGAAAAGAAGATATACCAATACTTGCCGACCACTTCATACAGGAAATTAATAAAAAGCTGGATAAAAATATTGCAGGAATATCAAAAGATGCTATGAAAGCTCTCGAAAGCTATTCATGGCCGGGTAATATCCGTCAGCTAGCCAGCGCAATAGATGAGATGGCGCTTTTATCCGAAAACAAAATCCTCGAAAAGCCACCTGCTTATGTAGAAGCCGAAACAAAAGAAGATGAAGCTACTGAAATAAAAATCGAAGGGCCTGTATCGCTTTCTGAAATGGAAAAAGAAGCGATTCTTTCAGCCATGGATAAAACCGGTGGAAATAAGAAAAAAGCCGCTGAAATCTTAGGAATCGGATTAAGAACTCTTTATAGAAAACTAAAAAAATATGATTTAGAAGATTTATGAAGCTTTTTTGGGTAAAATATATTATTTTTGGACAAAATAACCGTTAGGGCATAGATATGGATAAAAAAATAAAAATTCTTGCAGTCGATGATGATTCGCATATTCGGGATATAATCTTTGTATATCTCGATAGTCTTGGATATGAAGTCGATATTGCTGTTTCCGGTGAAGAGGCTCTCGAATTATTCGATGAGAATGAATATGATCTTGTGATCACCGATATTAAAATGCCGGGGATGAGCGGTGTGGACCTTGCCGATGAAATCTTCAAAAGGGATTTTGAAGGCGGTATCATTTTCATGACTGGTTTTTTGGGCGAATATTCAGAGGAGATGGTACTCTCTTTAGGAATCGATGCATACTTGAAAAAACCTTTTGGGATGGAATTACTTGGCAAGATTACAAATTCTGTTCTGAAAAAGAAGAACTTGGTCTAGTATAGAATCATTCTTTGCCAATAAACTAATCCCATAAATAAGAGATTGGTGCTTATGTTTCTTCCAGCTTTGAAAAAAATTCCACTGGCGGTTAAAATCTTTGCGGGCTTTGTTGCTGTTCTGGCACTTGTTACTATTGGAAATATTATTTTCTATTATCAATTTTCGAAGGTTAGCGATATAAATCGAGAAAGCGCTAATACCTTCTATAGAATGTCTCAAGCCAAAAATATCAGAGAACAGATGGATGAAATGATTACCTATTTTCGCCTTTTAACCACTATGGATCTTTCAAGTATCGATGAAGAAAAGCAAAGAACAGCAAAGATAGTAGATGATTTAATAGCTAAAAGCATCAAAGCAAAGAAGAAATCCAATGATAGCAAATTGGATAATCTCGAAAATGCAATTAAAGATTTTGATGATAATAGGAAAAACTATTATGAAAAGCTCGATAATCAAAGACTCAAGCTTGCCTATAGAATTCTAAACTCCGAGATTCTAAAAGAACAATACACCTATATTCGAAGTCTGATTAAAAGGATACCAAATGAAAAAATCTCCCAGCATGAATACTATGTCGATGACCTCCAAAGGCTAATGAAGCAAAGCTATTATATTGCCAGAATCGAGAAGCCACAGAATATGATTCCGCATGTCTGGGACAGTATTTACTCGATTCGTCCAAGGGGCGATGATGCCGAAGAGCTATTTCTTGATATCGACCATCAGCTCGATACATTGAGATTATGGGATATACCAAAAATGTTAGCAAAGAGCGACAATGAAGATAGTCTCATTGCATATATGATCGATTTTATCGATGAAATCGACAGTACCTTCTCGATTTTAGCTTCCGAGGAGAGGCAGATAATGGCCAGTCTCATCTCCGAGACCAGTTACAGGCAAAAAAAGACTGGGAAATTTATTATCTATGGTAGCATTGCATTTACTCTTCTATCGTTAATTGTTGCAATTTATCTTGCCAATAGGATAGCATCTCCTCTTCAAAGGCTCAGAAGCGCCACGTACCGAGCTTCACTGGGCAAATACCACCAGAGCCTCGAGATAACCACGCGAGATGAGATAGGCGGCCTCGTCGAAGATTTCAATTCTATGATGGAGGCACTTTCGAGGCTGGATGAGATGAAAAGCCATTTTATGGCTTCGATTACACATGACCTAAAAAGCCCATTAAACAGGATAAAACAAAGAATGGCTAATATTGAAGATGGCATGTATGGGGATGTTCCCAAATGGCTCTTCGAACAGATTCAGCTATTTTTGAAAGATGTGGATACATTGTTTAATCTTGTTCACAATCATCTCGATATACAAAAAATTGAAAGCGGTAAATTCGTATTGAATATTCAACCCAATGAGATAAAGCCATTTCTGAGGCAGAGCGTTTCCAAGCATATTGTATCCTATCAGGCCAAAGGCGTTGGCCTATACCTCAAAATAGACCTGGATGAGCAGAGTGTTTTATTCGACAGTGAGCATATGTCTCGAGTTTTCGATAACCTTTTGACCAATTGTCTTAAGTATTCTACACGTGGCGACACTGTCCGGGTCATCGCAAGCATGGAGAAAGATATGATAATTATTTCTATATCAGATGAAGGCCCAGGAATTCCAGATTCTATGAAGCCATATATTTTTGATAAATTCTATCAGGTGCCCGGTGAAAAGAAAAAGGGCAGTGGCCTGGGATTGACCATTACAAAACAGATTATAGAAGAACACGGCGGTTGGATAAAAGTGATGGATAATAAGCCAAAAGGTTCAAAATTTCTTTTTACTATTCCTGTGAATCATAATGAATGAGAATTTATCTCCAACAGAACCATATGCACAAACAAATCTTGACGAAGCTCAAGAAAGAATTTTATCCCTTGTCGATGATGGCAAATATATTGAAGCCTGTGAGCTTCTTGTTCTTTATCCTCCAGCCTTTTGCGCTCAAATAATCGAAAATCTTAATTCTGATGAAAAAGATGAGGTATTCTTTCGTCTTCCTATTGAAAATGCGGCTGATATTCTCATGGAACTCACAGAAGACAGCCTACATGAGCTTATCGATAAGATCTATGATGATACATTGATTAAACTGCTGAAAGAACTTGAAACCGATGATGCCGTCGATATTTTGCAGATGGTTCCCGAGGAGCAAGCTCAAAGAGTCCTTGAGATATTACCAAATGAATTCACACGTTTATTCCTTTTGCCAGAAGATACTGCCGGCGGTATCATGGAATCAGAATATGCTAGCCTGCCGGGAGATATGACAATCGGTAGGGCTGTTCTGGTGCTGAAAAAATTTACCGAAAGAATCGATGAGATATTCCAGATTTTTTTGGTCGATAAAAAAAATAGATTGATAGGCATCCTTCCTGTACAACGGCTTTTGATAAATGATAGACTGCAAAGACTCGATTCAATAGCCGATAGGCCAGATTTTGTCATCACTGTCGATCAGGACCAGGAAGAAGCAGCAAAGATGTTTAGGCAGAATGACCTGATTAGTGCGCCTGTTGTAGATGAAGATGGTAAACTCATCGGAAGAATCACCATCGATGATATCATCGATGTTTTGGATGAAGAGGCGACCGAAGATAGCTATCGTATGGTAGGTATCGGCGGCGAAGAATATTCGCCTTCGAGTTTTCACCTTATAAAAGGCCGCTTGCCCTGGTTGGTGATGAGCCTCGGCGCTGAAATTATATCCGGTTTGGTGATTACGCACTTCGATGCAACATTGCGTGAATTTGTGATTCTTGCCAGTTTTATTCCACTGATTATGGCGATGGGTGGAAATGTTGGAGTACAGTCGGCTACTGTTGTTATCAGGCGAATTGCATTGGACACTTTTCAAGGTATAAATCGTAGAAGGCTTATATTCAAAGAAATTAGTGCAGGAATGATCCTTGGTCTGATTTTTGCAATTGTTTTGACTTTTGTAGGCCTTAGTTGGGGAAATATCAAAGCTGGCATGGTTGCGGGAATTGCTATCTTCACAGCAATGACTATTTCTTGCACGGTTGGATGCTTTTTCCCGATTATTTTAAAGAGATTTGGACAGGACCCCGCTTCTGCAACTGGCCCATTTATTACGGCTTTCAATGATGTTTTAGGACTTTTTATTTACTTCTTGATTGCAACGGCTCTACTAGTTAAATTATAGGCAATATGAATAGAGACAAAATATTAATAATCGATGATGAAATTGAAAACCTTAGCATATTAAAAGTCAGATTGGAATCGAGCGATTTTGACGTTGTAACAGCCGACAATCCGAGATTTGGAATAAATCTTGCCAAAAAGGAAAATCCCGACTTGATTCTGCTGGATTTGAATATGCCAGAGATGGATGGCTATGAAGTTTGCAAACATCTTAAGAATGATTTTGTGACTTCGAATATACCTATTATAATGCTTACCTGTATGGATTCCCTCGATCATAAACTAAATGGCCTCGAAGGCGGAGCAGATGATTATCTGGTCAAAGACAAAATCGAATATCGAGAAATTGCAGCCCGAGTCCGCAGCCATCTTCGCAGAAATAGAACCAATATGTCAGCAAGCCCTCTGACCAAGCTGCCCGGAAATGTCGCAATCGAAAGAAAAGCCAAAGAGATTATCGCAAATAAAGAGCCATTTGTACTTGGTTATCTGGATATTGACAATTTTAAGGCCTATAATGATTATTATAGTTTTGAACAGGGTGATAAGATTATCCAATTTATCGCAAAAAGCCTTGTTAAGGTAGTTAGAAAGCTTGGTAGGCAGGGAGATTTTGTCGGCCATATTGGTGGTGATGATTTTGTTTTCATTACAGTACCCGAAAAGGCAGAAGAGATCGCCGATGCCACTGTCAGATGGATAGATAAGGTCGCACCCCAGCTATATAATGAACATGACAGAGAAAATGGATGTATAACAGCTAAAGATCGCGAAGGAAATCTAAAGAAATTTGGCTTCATTGGCGTAACCATTGCTCTTGTCGAATATAATCCAGACTATACATTGCTTTCTGAGTACTCCGAAGATGCATCCAGGATAAAGAAAATGCTCAAAAATGAAGGTGGCTCGAGATATGCTACGAGCCAGATTCTTAAAAGGTAGATAATCGAGGAGTATCGACTGATGAAATGTGGCCGCTTTTACATATTTTCTATATTATTATTGTTGAGCATCGCTTTTTTTTCTTGTACACAGATAAAAGAGCAGAAAGAAATTAAAAGCGTCAGCGACGAATTGATTGAAAGCGCCCAAAATAATCTAGCAAGCCAAAGATTAAATGAAGCTGCATACGAATACTCAAAATTTATGGAGTTTTATCCCGAAGATGATAGATATTCAGAAGCTCTTTATCGATTGGCATATATTCAGGTTGTCCAGAGCGAATATGATAGTGCGCGAACGCTTTTTGGCAACCTTTTAGAGCAATTCCCTGATAATAAATGGCGTTTTTCTGCCAAAACATGGAAGCAAACACTCGATAACCTTGTTGAAGCAAAAGCCAAAACAAAAACCAAAAAGGTCTATATCGAAAAAAATAATAAGGAAACGGCCGTATTACTCAATAAATGCGAAGAAGAAAAAAACGAGCTTCGTTCAAGGATCAAAAAATTAGAAAGTATCATAGAAGGAGAGCCATAATGCGCATTATGCATCAAACCAATGTCGATGCTAAAAAAGTAGAAATGGAAGGCGCCAAAAATGTTACTATACAGTGGCTAATTAGCCAGGATCACGGCGCTCCTAATTTTGCCATGAGAAGATTTGTTATTTCCAAAGACGGACACACGCCTTATCACAATCATCGATGGGAACATGAGGTTTATATCATCGAGGGAAAAGGTACTCTTACTCTCGAAGGCGAAAAACATCAGCTGGTCGAAGGTAGCTTTGCTTTTGTTCCACCAAACGCGAAACATAATTTTTCCACTGAAACCAGGATGGTGTTTTTGTGCATGATTCCGAATCCTGAATAACCATGGAAAACAATAGCCTAATTAATCTTGATATTCTCAAAAGTGTAGATTTACCGATTCTTATATTGAATTCAGAGTTTCAAATCTCATGGATTTCAGATAATTCATTAAAATATATTAATCTACATAGAAATCCTGGCGAACAGCCTTTCTGCGCTCTTTTTGCCGAATATGAAAGGTATGAGGATTGTCCATTCCGGCAGATTCTTGAATCTTCAAGTGCCAGGACCTCCAGCAAGAATAAAATTGCCCAGAAGCTTAATCTTAGAAAAGGCTATAAAATTACCGCCCAATCGATTCCAGATGATAAGAATCATAAGGGCTGGTTTATCAGGATAAAGAGTGAAAAGCGCAAAAAAGAGCTGGAAGATTTTGTATATAAAACACATAATCGATTCAAGGCAGTATTCGAGGCTTATCCCCATGCTCTTTTGGTGATAGATGGAGATAAGAAAATTATCTATTGTAATGGCAAAGGCATCGATATGTGCGAGCTTGTGCCAAGTTCGTATTTTGGCATAAAAATCGATAATATCGATATCATAAATAAGATTGGTCAATTCCATAAGAGCCTTGAAAAAGTAATAAATGAACAGAAGAGTTCTTCTTTTGTCGATTATGTAGATGATGCTATGCCGCTTAAGGTCGAGATATTCCCGCTCGAGAAGAATATCTCGGACTATCATCAGGAGTATTGTATATCGATAGCTGATATATCAAAAGAAAAACATATGCAAAAGCGTGTCAAATTGCTTTTCAAGGCAATAGATAGCAGCAAAGAAGGCATCGCAATTCTCGATGATGATTTTGTCGTAGTCTATTCGAATAAAGCTTTCTGCAAAGTAATAGGTGATCCTGATAGCTCCGATTCATATAAAATAAAATTGATGGATGTCTTTATGAAGGATGAGCGATTTCAGGCATTCTGGGAATCGATGGAAAGAAGTATTATCACAAATCGCAGTTTCTCGAGCGAAATTGTATGGAATAATGATGGCCAGAGCGGTGTTTTCGATCTTTTCCTATCGCGAATTGTATTGCCCGGCCACAATTTCAGCGGATTCGTCTGCTCGATTAGAGATATTTCTGTGCAGAAAATCTACGAATCCCGTCTGGCAGAATCTCAGAAACTCGAAAGCCTCGGCAATCTCACTCGTAGTTTTGTACATGATTTTAATAATATATTGGCGAGTATTTCCGGTTCGGCAAGCCTCATCAAAAGAAAACTGGATACAAATGAAGTAGAAGGGATTTATAAATATATTGAAATCATTAATCGCTCCACAGATGCATCATTAAAAATGCTCATGAATCTTCTGCATTTTACCAGGTCGGGTTTTTCCGAGCATACCGAGGTTTCGATTCGGGATATTATAAATCAGGCCGTCGATATCGTGTCTCCATCGATGCAAGAGTCAGTGAAATTTAATCTACTACTATCCAAAAAGCTACCCCGAATTCTTGGCGATGAGGTCAAATTGGTAGAGATTTTTGTGAATCTTTTTATTAATGCTAATGATGCAATGCCGAATGGTGGCGAAATCTCGATCAAAACCAGTGATTTTATTATCGATAAGGATAATATCTGGGAATTCCCGGAAGCCTGCAAATGCAAATATCTAAGAATCGATGTCAAAGATACTGGTATTGGAATACCAGAGAATATGCAGGAGCGAATTTTCGAGCCGTTCTTCTCCACAAAAGATTCAAAACCGGTGGCCGGATTGGGGCTTTCAATAGTCAAAGAGATGATTAGAAAACACAATGGCATGGTAACAGTAGAAAGTAAAATGCAAAAAGGAACCATTTTTAGCATATTTATTCCGGTATTCGAAGATGAAGATGCTGTTTTCGAAGACTGAATCGATACAGGCCATATTTCATCGACTCAAATAAAACTACATAGACCATTAAGGATAGGCACAATCAGACAATGCGCTACTCCGCATTGTCATACTTTTCAGGCTAAAACATCAGTAAAGGCTTTTGCTATATATTAAGTATTATATATATGCTATATATATGGCTTTAAAAGAGTTTTTACAATCATGGCTGAGATACTATTTCCCGATACAAAAGCTGGCAAATATATCATCAAGCACATCTTTTGTGAATTCTTGCCCAAACATCCGATTTAATGTCTCTATCGCATTTTCGATCTGGACACATAGAACATCATATAGCCCATCAGAGATTGCTTTCAGGCCATTCTCAGCGGATTGATGGAGACTATTGAGATGCTCCCGATTGCGGCTGGAAAGAATCAGCTCATCTTCATGGGATTTATTGTCGATTATTTCCTTTATCCTATCGAGAAGCTTGTTTATTCCCAGATTATCGATGGCCGAAGTTGGTATGAAATCGAAATCGAGATTATTATGAATGCAAGAGGAGGGAAGGTCGATCTTATTTAGGACATAGATGATTGATTTTCCACTATCGAAGCCGGGAATTCTATAGGTTTTATCTGTGGAATCTATTACCAATACAATAATTTCGGCCTTTTCGACAAGTTTTCTGGTTCGCTCGATGCCATCTTTTTCTACGCTTTTGGCATCTAAATTGAATCCGGCAGTATCGTATAGAATAAATGATGTGCCTTTATAGCGAATCCTATTGTCCAGATAATCTCTAGTGGTTCCGGGTTTGTGATGGACTATCGCGCGGTTTTCTTTGATAATGGCATTGAAAATGCTCGATTTGCCAGCATTAGGAAATCCATAGAGGACAACATCTATGCCTTTTGATAGCAGACTACTCCGCTCGGATCGAATCAAAAGGTCATTGGATATATTTTTCAGGTCGCAAATAGCCTTCTCAAGAGCATTCACCGGAAGATTATCGTCCACATCATCGGGGAATTCAAGATTTGCGACAAGCTCTATTCGTAGTTTTTCGAGTTTTTTTGCTATTTCTTTCAGATTTGCCAGTTCATTGTTTTCCAGAACCCTTTCGGTAGCGATCAAAGCGCTGCGATTATTGGCTTTTATGATATTATCGATTGCCTCGGCCTCGATAAGGTCCATTTTGCCATTTATGAAAGCTCTTTGGGTAAATTCGCCATTTCTTGCGATTCTTGCGCCATGTTTTTCGAGAAGCTCCATGATTGATTCGATAATTATCTCGCCGCCATGCACAAAAAGCTCGAGCATATTATCGCCAGTATAGCTATTGGGAGCATGATAGGTCGTAAAGAGAATCTTATCGAGGACATTGCCATCACTATCGATAAGATTGCCCATCTGCATTTTCCAGCTTTTGCTTTTTGAAGGCAGGATTTTTGATTTTATTACTTTGTCTGCAATATCAAAAACCCCGGCACCGCTCAGGCGGATAATTGCCAGAGCAGCATTATTTGTGTAATTCGTAGCCGGCGCAAAGATTACATCATCATTGAATAGCTCATCACGATCAATCATGGTCGGCACCGATCATGATTCATCATCGGCACCGATAGGTTCCGGATCTTTGGTTATGAAATTGTGGATTACTGTGAGAATATTGAAGAATGTCCAATACAGAACCAGTCCAGCGGGCATATTTCGGAAGATGAATAGAAAGAAAATCGGGAATATGTAAACCATCATCTTCTGCTTGGGGTCTTTGACCGTCATTTTCTGCTGCACGAACATAGTAACCGCCATAATTATCGGAAGCACATAGTATGGATCGGGACTCGATAAATCCTGAAGCCATAGCCCAAAGGTGGCCTGCCGGAATTGAAAACCAAGCGATAGTGCACGATAAAGCGCAAAGAAAATCGGCATCTGGACAATCATCGGCAGGCAACCGCCGAGAGGATTGACATTATGCTTCTTGTAAAGCGCCATCGTGGCCTTATTAAGCTTCTCGGGATTATCACGATACTGTTCCTGAAGTTCCTTGAGCTTCGGCTGTATCTTCTGCATCTCTTTCATACTCTTGATTTGTTTGCTGGCGAGCGGAAGAAGCAGAAGCTTCATAAGCAGCGTAAAAATAAGAATAACAAATCCATAATTTGGTAAGAATTGGTAAATTTTATCAAAAAGCCAGAGTATCAGCTTGGTGATTGGCAGAAGCCATCGCCAGCCAAGGTCGATTGCATCTTCAAGCCCCTGCTTACAACTTTCTAAAAGCTTATAATCTGCTGGCGATGCGATTAGAAGGTGTTCACGGCTAATTATCTCTTCGGTATTTCTAAAAAGTAAAGCAATGCCGATAGCAGGAACCTGATTAATATTATCATTATAGAGATAATCACGGAATTTTCCATCGCAATACACGCCATCGGCCTTGCCGTTGGAAGGAGCCAGGATAAGTGTAAAATATTTCGATTGTGTCGAAGCAAAATCGATTGAGCCAGTATTTGAAAATTCAACTGGATTGCCCTTTTTGAATTTTTCCTTCTCGACATCATCTGCGATTTTATATGTGAGCTTGAACATATTGAGTTCTGCTGCAACCTTCTCTTCGGTGGGTAGAAGGCCTCTTCTCCACCAGAGTTTATACTGGTCGAAAGGCTCACGATTGCACTCGACAAGAAGCTTATGTCGAATCATATAACCATTGGCATAAAATTCCAGTCTTCTTCTTATAAGCGAGCTATCGGGTAATTGGCCGGTAAAGGTTATCGCACCCACCGAATCGGCATTATCGAGTAGCAATGTATCTTTATCGCTTCTGAAAATTGTATTAGCGATTGTATATGTCTTACTTCCAGATGATAATTCGATATCGAGATTAGGCATATCCAGATCCTGCGGAACCATCTGGATAAGCTCGCCATTGCCGTAGGTATGGTCCAAAAGCTTCAGACTTATAATATCAGCGCCACGGGTTGACATTATAATCCGCATGTCATTTGTTTCGATGAATATTTCTTTGGCATCGAGGGAATCCGATAGGGTATCGATTGCAAGGGGACTCGAGTCTCTCGAAAAGGCATCTGGCTTTTGCAATTTTGCTGAAGAAAGGTCAGATGTTTTGGAATTACTCAAAGTATCTATGTGGCTGTCTTGATATGATAATGAACTTTCATCATCTGTATTGCTATCGTTTGTTGCGGTTTGCTTTAATGCGCTTTCCTCGGAGGGTGGATTGACAAGTTTATTATAAACAGGCATGAGAAAAAGTATAGCAGCAATTAAAATAATTCCAATAATGGTCTTTTTGTCCATCTTATTCACTTTCTTTTCTGTAATATTTGAAGGCATCTTTCAACGGGACATTCTGTGGTGGAACTTCATCTATACCACCTTTTGAAATAGGATTGCATCGCAAGATCCGCCACGATGAAAGGATTGTCCCCTTTATTAGTCCATGTTTGTGTAATGATTCGATCGAATAATGAGAACAACTGGGATAATACCTGCACGTTGGAGGCAGAAGAGGCGAGATCAGCCTCTGATAAGCTTTGATAATAATCACAAATGGCCAAACAAAAGCGAATTTGATTTTATCCAGATAGCTTTTATTTCCTAAAGCGTGAATCCAAACCTCCTCGAAAGGTCTTCTCTTAGTTCCTTCGATAAAGCTCTATTAGACAGCTCTTTTGTAAATGCACGAGGGATAATTAGATAATGGCAATCCGGCCTGATATGCGCTATATTTTGTCTTAGAGTTTCTCTAATTATACGCCTTATTCTATTTCTCCGCACAGCATTTCCTATTTTGCGGGATATACGTATTCCCAGTTTAGGATTCTCTATGTCTTTTTTCAAAGACAATATCACCAGATATTTGCCGTGATATTTATGAGTCTTAGTAGTTCTAAATTCCTCAAAATGCTTTCGCAATTTCAAGGATTCAAGCTTCATTTCTTCGGATGTTTCTTAGAAACGGATAAGGACTTTCTGCCTTTTCTACGCCTTCTATTAATAAGTTTCCGTCCGCTTTTTGTTTTCATCCTGGCTCTGAAACCGTGTTTTCTTTTTCTCTTTGTATTACTTCTTTTTTTAATTAGCATAATTTATCTCCCTTTTCAAATTAGAAATTAGTTGGTAATCCAAGTCCGCCGGTTACCTCGGCGAGTTGTTCTTGCATCAGTTCATTAGATCTTTGCATTGCGCCATTTATGGCAGAGATGATAAGGTCTTGCAGCATCTCGATGTCTTCCGGGTCAACGACATCTTTTGCAATCGAAAGCTCGAGTAGCTCTTGCCGGCCATTCACAATAGCCTTAACAACTCCACCACCGGAAGAGAATTCGACTCTTTCATCGGCAAGCTCTTCCTGCTTCCTTTCGATTTCCTTCTGCATCTTTTGTGCTTGTTTCATCATTTTTTGTATATTCATTTATCCTCCATATGAACTAATCGAGTGGTTTTGCATCGAATAGATCAAAAATATCTTCCATTTCAGAATCTTTTTCATCTGGTTCATTCGCATTTGATTTATTAACAGGTTCTTCAGTCCCAGATGAAGAATTATCGCTCTCTTTTGTCTGTGCAATACTGGGTAAATCAAAAGATAACTTATAATGCTGGCCATATACATCGGAAATCATTTCAGAAAGCAATTCTTGATTTTCAATAATTAGCCTTTTTTCTGCTTTTTCTTTGATATCATCAGGAATAATGACTGTAATTTGTTTATCATTTTCCTGAATTTCGCATTTTTGAAGAATCTGGCAGAGTGCATGATTGTTTTGATTTAGCAAATCATATAGCACCTGAATTTTAGGCTTTGTCGTTTCGGGATTTTGGGCAGAAGGTGCTTCGGTTTTGGGTAGATTATTTGCGAAAGCTGGCTTATATCCTTCGGGAATGATAACTTTAACCGGCTCAGGCTGTTTGACATCGATATCGGGCAATTGCTTTAGTATGCTTTTTAATTCGGTAGTATTTTGCATCATACCGATATATAATAGAATTTCTTCGAGAAGATAGGATGGCCTTTTGGAATATTTCATCTTCTGGACAGTTTCTGAAAGCAGCCTAATAATCCTCGTGAAATCTTCTATATCGTATCTTTTTATTATTTCGAGTGTTTCTGGCTGGTTTTCCTCTTTTAGCTTGTCTATCATAGTCTCTCGATAGCCATCTATCAAGCCTTCGATTAGATTGCTGGGCGATATTCCGGTTTGTATTGTGGCTTGAAGTTTTTCCAGCATTTCCTTGAGATTGCCTGTCGATGCTAATGTTGCAAGTTCGATAAATACCATTCTGGGTAGTACGCCAAGGATCTGGGCAGCCGTTTGCCTGTCTATTTCTTCGTCTTTTGCATATGCAATTATCTGGTCGAAAAGCGAAAGCCCATCTCGCAAAGCGCCATCGGCTTTAAGAGCGATAAGTTCTGCTGCTTCTTCGGAGAGGTTTATACTTTCAGGTTCTGCAAGGTCCAATAATCGTTGCTTTATCTTTTCGGTTGGGATTCTTTTGAAATCATGGCGCTGGCATCTGGATATTATAGTCGCTGGTATTTTCTCCGGTTCTGTTGTGGCAAAGATGAAAACCACATTGGGTGGCGGCTCTTCTAATGTCTTAAGGAGTGCATTAAATGCGTGATTTGTTAGCATATGGACTTCATCGATGATGATAACTTTATAGCGATTCTGGGGTGCATATTGCACGCTCTCGCGTATCGGCTGAATATCATCGACAGATCGATTTGATGCGCCGTCCATTTCCAGTACATCAGGCGAGCGTGTTTCTGTGATTTCGATGCATGATGAGCATTTATTGCAGGGCGTAGGCGTGGGGCTATCGGCATTCTGGCAATTCAATGCCTTTGCCAAAATACGCGCAGTAGTAGTCTTGCCGACACCTCTTGGCCCTGAAAATAGATATGAATGAGATATTCTCTCATTTGATATCGCATTCTTCAGCGTATCTGTTATCAGCTTCTGCGATAGAACATCATCGAATGTTTGCGGCCGCCATTTGCGCGCCAGAACTAAATATGACATCTGTACTCCTTGACAAACTCACATAAACAATAAAATTTATTCAAATTTCGATTTCAATGCAAGCATTATCTCTAATTATCATTTTTTCAAGGAAACTAATGTCCAAGATATGAATTTAACAGGCTTAGTCAAATGAAAATAATAGTGAACTTTGTGCCCTTGCCTTTTTGAGATTGCACATTGATTTTAGCGCCATGGTCTTCGAGAATTCTTTTGACAACGCTCATGCCGATACCTGTCCCGCCTTTTTTGGTGGTATAGAAAGGCATGAAAATTTTTTGCAGGCTTTCTTTGGAAATTCCCGAGCCGGTGTCTCGAATTGAAAGCTGAACTTCGCCGCTTTTCTTTGCAGTAGAAACAGTTATATGCCCGCCTTTTTTGGTTGCTTCCTTAGCATTTAAGAGCAAATTAAGAAGCATCTGCTTTATTTGCTTCTCATCGGCCTTGATATAAACTGGGTTTTCCCAGAGATCGGTCATAATCGTAATGCCGGCCGAGACACATTCCGGTGCAAAGAAACGAACCACCTGCAAGACCGTCTCATTAAGATCGAATCGGGATATCTGCATCGCGGGTGTTCGAGCAAAACGAAGATAGTTTGCAAGATAATTCGTCAGGCGATTTAGCTCACGGTCGATGCGATCGATTTTTTTCATGAGGGCGGTGTTTTCCTGGAAATCAGTATTCTCCTGAATCAGTTGAATATTCATCTTCACAGTATTAAGGGGATTCTTCAACTCATGGGCAAAATCACTGGAAATCTCACCCAAATATGCCTTGCTCTTATATTCTGCAATCTCGCCCTTCATGCGATAAATATTAAGATATGTAAAAATACTCATCACAAGCAGCAAAATGATAAGCACTCCGCCCGGTAGAAGCATAATAAGAAAGGATCTTCGTACCCTAAGAGGGACCACAGGAAGTCGGGTATTTCTAGGAAAAGCGATCTGTAATGAATGGTGATTATCGATAGGTATGGCAATATCCGCAACATGAATGGTGACTCTTTTCAGGTCGATTTCATTGCCGACAATAGATAGCTCATTTTGATATGGCCTTGCTAACTCGCGACCGACACCATAAGATGCCTGAACGATTTTACCATCTTTCCTTATAATAAACCAATATATAATATTCCGCCGCTTCAGGGAACGTTCCAGTTCCAGAATAGTGCCGGCAGGCAATACGCCATCGATTATTGCGCCATCGAGCCATTCGGATATCTGTTCTGCATATTCGATTTCATCGGCCAGCTCGAGTTTCAAAAATTCCCATTGCATCCTTCGCGAGAACATTCGATAGCCAATCAAAGATGTAGTCGCAAAAATAATTATGATTATAATAGAAAGTATCAACGGCCTTTTATATGGTATTCTCTGCATTATTAAAAGTGTCTAAACCCCTTGAATCTGTCATTATTAATCATCTCACCTTTGTAAAAAACTTCATAACCGGAATCAATAATTTGTCCAATTGGCCAGATATTCCCGTATATTGCCTTTTGTGCCTTCTGGAGATTCTTCTCGGACATCGTCATTATAAGTTCGAATTCCTCGCCGGAATTGGCTGCATCAATATGCATTTTCTTTTTATCTGCATAGAAGTCTTTGATACTCTTGTCGATATTTATTTTATCTAAATGGATTATTGCGCCTTTATTGGATGCATCTAAGATATGCTTTAGGTCGGCGATGAGTCCATCGGAAATATCAGCCATAGAATGGACAATATTAAGTTCGCTAAGAGCCTTTGCAATCTCGAGTCTGGGTTTTGGACAAATGAATTTTTCTAATATTCTATTTGAGCTGATAACATCATCGGTCAGCAATTTATTCAAGGCAAAGCCACTTCTTCCGATATCGCCAGTTATGCAAATTATGTCGTCAGTCCGGGCTTGGGAGCGTTTTATCGGATAATCGACATAGCCCACAGCAGTGGTAACAATCTTAATCCCATTGGTAGATTTGGCAATATTGCCACCTTTTAGTTCGATATCGAATTCATCTGTGAATCGTGCGATTCCTTTATATATCTCAAGAATATGGCTTTCTTCGAGGTTATCGGGAATTGCAATAGCGGTAAGGATTGCCCCGGATGATGCACCGCAGGCCGCCAAATCGGAAACAGCAGCAGAAACAGCACGATAGCCTATCTGTATAAAATCCAGCCAATTTCTTCTATAATGAATATCTTCCGACATCTCATCACATGTCAAGACGATATAGCCATTCCCTGATGGAATAAATGCAGCATCATCGCTTGAGTCTAAAGCTGAAAATAGCGAAGAAATTTTATCTATTAATTCAAACTCACCATATTTCATATTATAAATATAAGATTCGAATGCAAAAGAGAAAGGATAAAATAATAATGGAATCAATCGATTTTATCTATCATGGGGTGCAAGATTCGGCTCGGGAATTAGCATTCCAGAATAATGCTTGGCAAACTCTTCAGAAGCACCTGGTCCATTAGCGGTTATAATATTTTTATATACGACAACTGTCTTGTCCACATACATCGCATCGCATTTTTTTAGCTCATCGCTTGCGCTTTTGTATGCTGTGGCCGCAGTGTTTTCGAGTAAACCAGCCCTTGCCAAAATCACAGGTGCCAGGCAGATTGCACCGAGCGGTTTCTCGGCCTGATTGAATTCTTTAGCAAGAGACTGAGCATTCTTATTATCCCAAAGGCTTTGTGCTCCGACACCACCTACAAAGATAATGCCATCGAAACTACCAGGGTTTATATTTTCAATCAAGATATCGGGTTTTGCTTTTCCGCCTTTCATGCCAGTGGCTTCATCGAGTGTAGTGGAAGCGATCGTAACCTTAGCTCCATTGCTTTCGAGGACTTTTTTGGGTATATCGAGCTCTTCGTCCCGATAGTTCTTTTCGGAAATCACTATGACAACCTTTTTGCCGTTCAATGGTGTATTCTCAGCTAACATACTAAAAACTAGTATGACAAACAGTACAAAAGATAGCTTCTTCATTTTATCCTCCATGTATTTAACTCTAATCTATATATTAAGATAGCTAATAGAAAGCCTAATAGCAAATATATAATAAAAAAAGGCCGCCAAAAAAGACGGCCTTGAAAACTTTATTATTATTGGATTTAGATATCCATACCTGCGCTAATAACGAAATTCCTGATAGGCGCAATGCCCTTCTCGACTTCAGAGTAATGGTACTGAAAGACATTATTGACTTTCAATGTAACATAATAATCGCCAAAATCGAAATTATGGCCAATGTCGAGAACCTTCTCGGGAACCGATGGCGAATTCGGATAGAGTTCGAAAGTCCTATCGCTTTTGTATCTCCATGCAGCGGTAAGTGATAAGTTTTCTGTATATTTTAACCTACCGGAAATATTGACATTATGATCAGGCCTATATGAAAGCTTCTCGCCGGTATCGATATCTTTTGAATCAGTATAGAGATAATTGGCAGATAAAGAACCGAATTTGGCCTGAAGGTTAAGAGTTATCTCGGTGCCCATAACTCTAGACCGGTCGAGATTTACAAATCTTGCAGTTGTAGTTCCTTCATCGGCTTTTGGTTCGATCATGTCATCGTACCATGTCGAGAAAAGGGCTACATCGAAAGTTGACCACGGTAGCAAAATATTTCCACCGATCTCTGCGGAATATGATGTCTCTGCTTCCAGTTCGGGATTAGGGCGAATTTCAGCAGCCGAAACTGTTACCTGTGTGAAAAGCTCTGCCATTGTAGGTACCCTATACCCAGTGCCAAAGCTCGATCTAAAAGCGATATTATCTGCTGCCTGATATACAAGGCCGGCTTTGGGATTGAGCATATAGTATGTTTTTCCTGTAGGAACATCGAAGAAATCACCTCTTGCACCAATAGATAGCTTGAATGGATCAAAAGCCTTGATCTCATCCTGTGCAAATAATGCAGCACCATAGCCAATACGCTCGCCGTATAAAATCGATTCTACTGTGGATAAATTCAAATCGCCACCAACTGTGAAGTGATGCTCATCGGAAGAATTATAGCTAATCTGCGAGCTGATGCCTGATTTGCTACTGGATGCATAGAGCCTTTCAAGATTATTTTCCGCATCTGCGGCATACTGACGGGAATCCCAATCATCGATAAAGCTGTGTGCTTTAACTGTGATAAATCGCTTTTTGTCGATGTTTCTGTCATTGTAGATCGCATTTACATTAAGTCTTCGTGAGAAAATACGGTCATCGCGTTCTTCTTCCGGGACACTCAAAGCCTCTACAACATTTTTCCAGTCGAGATATTGTCCATGGTCATTATATGAGCCATTTGCAGAGAAAGTAAAGTCTGAAGATGCATCTGGTGCGTATTTGACCTTTCCAAATAGCGATGCTCTTTTAGAATAATCGATCATTCTGTAGCTATCATCCATTTTTTCGGATAAGCTAAAGACAGATGACCATTTATCATTCCATGTATTGGTATGTTTAATATTAATCGAGTGAAAAAGTCTCGTCTCATCTGACCAGCGCCACTGTTCATAGTAAGGTTTGTCCCATACTCCCACATCAGTGCTGACGTGGAAATGTGAACCATTTTTCGGCTCTTCTGTAATTATATTGATAACACCGCCAAGCGCTCCGGAGCCATAAAGTGCGCTTCCGGCATTTTTAACCATTTCGATTTGCTTGATATGCGTTAGTCCGAGCGCATCCCATTTGATCTGCCCAGAATCGCCGGCGAGCATAGGAACACCATCGACCATAAGCAAAACTCTCGAGCCAACTCCATAGGAGAAGCCCGAGCAATTTCTAAGAGCGATAGATTCTTGGCTCATTGTAACACCGGGTGCATTTTTCATAACATCTTTGACATCATAAGCCTTAGCATCATCGACAGCCGTCTTGTCCAAAACAGTAACAGTTACAGGCGAGTCCTGTAGGTTCTGCTTGGTACGATTTGCGGTAACAATGACTGGTTGCATAGTCTGTGCATGGCTCTCTAGCTTGATTTTATGGAACACATCATCTGGAATACTTATTATTACAGTATCGGATTTATATCCAACTCTGGAGATAATCATCGTATATGTTCCTTCTTCTAAGTTAGATATAAAGAAATTACCATCGAAATCGCATGAAGCGCCTTTGCCTTCGCCAACAATCACAATATTAGCCCCGGCCAGAGGCTCGCCGCTATCTTCTTCTACCACATTACCTGTAAAGGTATGGGACATAAGTGAAGTTATGCCGAACAAACAAAACATCAAAATCACATAATTCTTTGCAATTTTCATTTTCTGTCTCTTGTTTATAATTATTTTTTCATAATCGAAATTAAATCTATAGACTGTCATGGTATATACACCTCGTCAAAGTTTACGTATAAAGTACCTGCATAGAAGTTATCATTTTCGATGACAACCTGGCCGGCTTCATCGGGGTCGTCAGGCTCGGTATATTGGGTCAATACATTTCTTTGATCGACTGAATCAGCATTACCAATTGCAGCCACAAAAAGCCAGTTGTATCTTCCTCTTTCATCAGGTTGAATTTCATAATCATAGGAAACAGGTTCTTCTTCGAAAGGAATGTTTTCAAAAGCAACAAGATAGCTCAAATCTAATGCATCATCTGGTGGCCGGTCTTTAGCCAATACGACAAAAGCATTGGTTATATTATCTGGCCATTCGCCTTCGAAAACTACAGTACCATAGACGGTCGAGCCTAAAGGTTCTATCCCATGGTCCTTACAACCTGCAATCAAAATTAAAAATATAAAGAGAGTCAAAGGAACTATATTTTTTCTATTCATATTTATCTCCCTACCGTTTCAAAGAATATAAACTATACTCCAGTTTTCAATTCGTCAAGAATTAATTCAAATGTATGCTCACAAATTTTTCTTTTTTTGGTTAAGCTAATTTTCACTAAATTTCTTTTTTTACTAACTTGACTTTGTGAGCTATGGCATATAAATTAGCCGATTGATATGAAAGAGAAGATATATGCATTCATCATACGTTCTTTGTTAAGGTGTATTGGTTTCACCTGGCGGGTAAAATTTGAGCTGTCACATTTGCCCTTGAATAAAAGGTTTATCTATATATTTTGGCACAGGTATATTCTTCCGCTCGCATACTTATATAGAAATCAGGATATTGGCATAATTGTCAGCGAGAGCAAGGATGGCGAGATAATTAGCCAGGTCATTCTGAAGATGGGTTATACGCCAATTCGCGGCTCCAGTTCCAGAGGAGGAAGTAAAGCACTCCGTAAATCGGTTAAATTTCTACGGAATGACGGAGTGCTGGCAATTACGCCGGATGGCCCAAGAGGCCCACTTTATAAAGCACAAAAAGGTTTCGAAATCGCCGCAAAGATGGCAAAAGTCAAGATTGTGCCGATTTGTGTCGAAGCAAAACCTGCCTGGCGACTTAAAACATGGGATAAGATGCTTATACCAATGCCATTTGCGAAAATCACTGTAAGAAGCAAGCAGCCAATAGATGGAAGTGCCGAGTCGGTATATCAGGATGTCTCCGATGCTCTGATGGGCCTCGAAAAATGGGAAGATGAAATTGAATAGACTATTGAGAATAATAATGAATACTCTAATAACGCTGGTTCTTGTGGTATTTTGGCCAATTCTAATAATCATATCGATTATTGCAAGAGATAAGCTCTCTCACAGGCTAGGAATCTGGGGAGATTTACCCGATGATTTTTATTGGATACATGCTGCATCTATGGGTGAGACCAAAGTGGCTCTTATCTTCGCAAGCATGATAAGGAGATATGACAGCGAAACCGAAATACTATTTACCGTTACAACGCCTACTGGATATCGTTTTCTTAAAGAAAGTCTTCCAGAAAAAGCACAGGTCAGGATTCTTCCGGTCGATTATCCTCTATTTGTGAAAATTGCATTAGGCCAAACTGGAAATATAAAAGGCTTTTTTATGGTTGAGACAGAATATTGGTTCAATCTTATGAGTGAATTAAAAAAAAGGCATGTACCAATTTATGTAATAAACGGCCGATTATCTGATTCGACTATGAGATTTGTGAAGTTTTTAGGCCAAGATTTAGTTAAGAATATTCAATGTTTTTGCGTGACAGGTAGGGAAGTTGAAGTCAATCTTCGGAAGCTGGGAATCCAGCCAGAAAAGATTAGAATATGCGGCAATCTTAAGTCTTCGATCGATGTCCCCAGCGAAATCGATTCCGATTTCGAATTTCTCGATAAAGACGATTTCATCGTTTGCGGAAGCACAAGGCCGGGGGAAGAAGAGATCATTCTCGATTCTTTTAGCAGGATAAAAGAAAAATTCCCAGAAATAAAAATGATAATTGCCCCCAGACATCTAAGAAGGATTTCCACAATAGAAAAAATATTAGATGACAGGAATATGTCTTTTGCGAAGCTATCCGAAATGAAAATCGATGATATCATATTGCTCGACTCCATGGGAGTTTTGCAACAAATCTATCAAAAAGCCAGGATTGCCTTTATAGGTGGCACTCTAATTGATTTCGGCGGGCATAACCCTTTGGAAGCTGCTGTTTTCGCCAGGCCGGTTCTATTTGGCCCTTATTATAGCTCTGCAAAAGATTCCTACGAAACGCTGCTCGACACAAAAGGCGGTTTCTTAATTCGAAATAGCGATGAATTTGCCAGAATCAGCGAAAAACTCCTGAGCGATGATAGTCTATGGAATAATTCTGGTAAAAATGCCAAAAAGGCTGTTGATAGGCTTTCCAATGGCAATAGAAATTACTATGATTTTATAAAAGAACTTGTTTATTCAGAATTAGAGGCGATATGATTTTTAGGTGGATTGTTTCTAAAATCTATTTTATGTTTATCCGGATTCGCCAATTTATATATAGTAAAGGCATCAAAAAGCGATACGAATCTCGATTACCGGTTGCCTCGATCGGCAGTATCGAATTTGGCGGTACAGGGAAGACACCTATGGCGTATTATATCATCGAATATTTACAAAAGATGGGTTTTACGCCAATTTTGCTTAGTCGCGGTTATGGCCGCATGAAATCCGAGCAGGTGATAGCAAGAGGGCGCATTAAAAACGGAAGCCACAAAGATTTCGGTGATGAACCATATATGATAAATCAAAAGACGGCCTGTGATATGATAATCCATAAAGACCGCGCCGCATCGGCAAAAATTGCAGAAACGATGAATATAGAAAAGCCGGTATTGGTTCTCGATGATGGCTTTCAATACATGAAACTAATCGCTGATATCGACATAATTCTTTTGACAGGCGGGACAAGTATTAAAGAACGTAAGATGTTTCCATTCAAGGATAAAGAGGGATATTCCATGACATTTCGAGATAGCCCTAATCGGCTTAAGGAAGCCGATTTTATATTCATGAAGGATGAGAGAATCGATGATATAGATGATTTCTCTGATGCGGCAAAATATATTTTTAGCTATCGGGTGAATAACGATGCCGCATTTGATAAGGTTGTCCTTCTTTCTGCGATAGCTCGGAATGAACGTTTTTACGAAACGGCCAGCCAGTTTGATTGCGAGATCATCGAGCACTTTAAATTCAAGGATCATCATAATTATGAGCCAGGTGAACTTTCTTCGATCATTGCTTTTGCTTCGGGCCATAATTGCGATGCAATTTTGACTACCGAAAAGGATTATTATAGAATACCTACCGAATTCCTTACCAAATTCAAGTTTATTCCGATAAGGATTGTCATCGAAATCGAAAATGAGAATGATTTCATCGATAAATTTACCAAAAAGCTTGAGGGAAATTTGGAGATACTGTTTTGAGAATTCTTTTTGCAAATACCTTGCATTTCCGACATGGCGGGCCTTCGGTGCATACATTCGACCTTGTGGAGCTTTTAAGAAATGCGGGGCATTCGGCTGAGATATTCTCTATGAAGCATGAAAGAAACCTGGAATCTGAGATCGCTGAATATTTTCCGAGCAAGATAGACTATCCAGCATTACTCGAGGAAGGTGGCCTGAAGAATTCTCTGAAAGTACTATCCAGAACTTTTTATAGCCGTGAATCTCAAAAAAACTTTGAAGCATTACTAGATCATTATAAACCCGATATCGTACATTTGCAAAACTATCTTCATCATCTTACGCCATCTATTATCCGGCCTGCCAGAAAACGGGGCATTCCGGTATTCTGGACATTGCATGATTCTGTTCTTGTCTGTCCAAATACTAATCTTTTCAATGATCGCCTTCATGGGCCATGCACCAAATGCGATTCAACTTTCAAAAGGCTGATTAATCCAATAATCAATAAATGCAAAAAAGATTCTCGGGCAGCATCTTTCATAGCTTCATTAGAAGCATTGTCTTTTCAAATAATCGGACTTGAGAAAATGATTGATTTTTTTATATCACCCAGTAAATTTCTAATAGGCCAGTTAAATAAGATGGGTTTTCAGCGCAGGAATATTTATTATATTCCAAATTTTTCTAATTTCCCATCAAAAGATACACCGATTGGAGATTATGTCCTCTATTTTGGCCGAATTGAAAATGCAAAGGGTATTTTTGACCTTATTGAAGCTGTGGAGAGTATTCAGAATGATATCTCTCTTATAATTGCAGGTGGCGGCTCGAAGCAAGGAGAAATTATCGAATCTGATAGAATACATTATATTGGGCATCTTGGCAAAGATGAATTAATCGATGCAATATCGAATTCGAGATTTACTGTGATGCCATCCATTTGCTATGAAAATGCACCGCTTACAGTGGCTGAATCGATGCTTCTTTCCAAGCCGGTAATAGGTTCTGATATCGGTGGTATTCCCGAGCTTATATCTCATGGTGAAACGGGATATATTTTCGAGCCAGGTAATACAAAAGAGCTTTCTGGATATATCAAAAAACTCTGGAATAGCCCGAATTTGGTTAAAAGAATGGGAAAGCGGGGAAGGACTATCGCGTCAGTGAGACATTCGCCACAAAAATATCTGAATGAATTAATGAAATTATATAAAAATTCGAGGGAGAAATAGTGAAAATACTAATGACTGGCTCGGAAGGAATGCTGGGCTCGGATATAATCGAAATATTGAAAAAAGAACATCAGGTAATCGGATTTGATAAAGAGCAATTGGATATAACTGATCGCTCAGCTTTGGAAGCGGCTTTCAATATGCATCAGCCAGAACTGGTACTACACCTTGCAGCCCTTACTGATTTGGATTATTGCGAGCGCAATCCAGTCGATGCTTTCAAAGTCAATACCGAGGCAACTGCCGATATTGCCGAGCTTTGCGCACTTCATGGCAGCAATATGATATATATAAGCACAAGCGGAGTCTTTCAGGGTAATCGCAAAAAGCCTTATTCCGAAGATGATATACCAAACCCGGTGAGTATTTATGGGCAGAGTAAATATAATGGCGAAAAAGAGGTCAGGCGATTTCTCGATGACGACTCATGGCTTATTCTAAGAGCTGGCTGGCTCTTTGGAGGCGGCAATCGAGATAAAAAATTCGTTGGTAAAATGTATAAGCTTATGAAAAAACTCGATGAAGTAAAAGTAGTCGATGATATATATGGAAGCCCTGTCTATACTAAAGATTTTGGTGAAACGATACAATTTTTGATTGCGAAAAAGGCTTCTGGTCTTTATCATATAGTCAATGAGGGAATCGTTTCAAGATATGAAATCGCCCTCGAGATGAAAAGTATTGTAGGCTTCGATACTAAGACGCAAAGAGCATCAGCGGACGAATTCCCTGCCGTTGCTCCAAGGCCTCCTATGGAAGGAATCGTCAGCCATAACCTGAAGGAAAGGTATGAATACAGGCTTCGAAACTGGAAAGAAGCACTCGGAGAATATTTAAAAAGACTGGATAAATAATTTATGAAAAATAATATTATCAATTCTGTACTTTTGATATTAATAATTTCTATTGCTATTTCAAGCGACAATGAAGGATTGACTTTTATGCAGAATAGCATTGTTAATCGGCTATCCCATCAATTTGAAATTCGTTCTGATATATTTCGCCCTACCGATGAGCCTGCTCCTTTCGAAGAGATTGAAAAAAACATTGAAGCTATGGACTCTATCGACGATAATAATCGAATGTGGTTGGATTTTGCGAAAGAAAAGATGAATATTTACCCAAATAAGGATGATGAAATGGCAATCTGGCTGGAACCGGGTTTTTGGGGAGTGGCCAATGATAAAGATAGGAAGGATACATATTTCTGGGGCCGATTCGGAAGCGCATTTCAAAAAGGTATGGTAACAATGCAAGGCGTGTATGATGTCGATTTTGGCCTAATCGATGATTCTACTTATACAGGTTTCAAATGGGATGGCAAATCCGGAAGCCTGGGGCAGAGCTATATTGCTTTCTCAAAACCAGAATGGCGTTTTTTATTAGGCAATGATTATATTCATTGGGGTAGAGGCCTTCTTTTTAATAAGAATATGAAAACGATGCCAATGCTGCAGTACAGAATAGATTTTTGGGATAGGCTAAGAATCAGCTATATGCATGGTAAACTGGATAGGTTTATATTTCCAAAGCCCTATATAGATCCAGGTGTGCATAATACAATATATATAGAACGTTATCTTGCCGGCCATAAAGCCGAATTATATTTCGATAAGTTTTCTTTGTATTTTATCGAGAGTGTTGTCTATGGTGGTGAATCTCGCCCACCAGAGCCCCATTACATTCTTCCTATAACATGGATGCACGGCGAACAGCTTAATAGTGGTATCGATGATAATACTTTTATTTCTGCCGGTGGCAAGCTTAATTTGAATAATTTTCTTTTCGAGGCCGAGTTTATGATCGATGATTATCAATACGAGAAAGAGTCTATCGGCGACCAGGAGCCCAACGAACTGGGCTTAAGTGTTTATGGCGAATATGCTGATGAACTTTTTGGAAAGTGGATAAATTATTCTGTTTTATACGAAGGCATTACTAATCGAACCTACAATCAAAGATTTGAAACAAATCGCTATCTTTATAAAAATAAACCGATCGGTTCTCAGATCGGAAACGATGCAGACATTATAAGAATTAGAGTCGATTATTGGTATAGTCCATTTTGTATATTTTCCTTGACAGAAGAGTTTGGCCGTCAAGGAGAAGGCGGTATATATAATGACTGGGATAGCCCCTGGGATACAGATTCATCTATGACATATACAGAGCCATTTCCGACGGGTATTATTGAAAAGCGTCAGACAACAAGACTCGATATATTCGGATTCTGGAATAATCATCTCAATTACAATCTTTTTTTCTCATATTCCGACTTTAAAAATTTTAATAATATAAAAAATAAAAAAGATTCAAACTGGGAAATTGGATTTGATATAAAATACAATTTTCACTATGGTTACGGCGGTTAATCATGATAATTTTTATCCAAAATGACAGAAAAATTACTCTTTATGCCTATATAACAAGGATTTTAGTTGACAAAGCTTAATATATCAATATAATTAGTTAATGATAAGTTGTTTTTTAACATGTTTTTAGAGCAATTAGAAAAAGGAGAAAAAATAAAATTGGAGCTTTTTTTGGTATTTGATTTGATATTAAACACAAAAAAGGACTTGACAGAGCAATGAGGCTACTCTATTTTTAGCCAAACTTTATAGTGTTGGAGCAAAAGAAATGCTTCATTGTGTATTAATGAAAAATGGGTGTGAAAACGAAAAGAACAAAAATAAAGGAGGTTACAAAAGTGAAACCCAATAGCCGAAAGGAGACAAGCGCTATGGGAAACAGGCTAGTAATAGCTGTTTTGTTAGGGCTTCTGCTTTTTTCTGCCGTATCATTCGGTCAGGATTGGCAGTACGCTAACGTTTTTAATCTCGTAGAGGAGGGCTATGGACCGTGGATTCCAAGTTGGTATACCACGAGTTACGGACGTGTAGATTCCTACACACCGAGTACCCCTAGTCTGCGAACTGCCACAATGCGTACAGCAGATGGCAGAGATGAACGACCTGTTCCTTTGAACCATGATCAGACAGTATTGCGTTTTGATCTTCTTAGCTCGACTGACGATTTCTTCCTTAAGGGTGTTACAGTCACTCTTATTGGAAGTCCGGATTTCGATCCTAATGAAGATTTGGCACCAATACATCCTGATACTGCAAAAACTCTTTTCTGTGTTGATGACACAGTAAAGAGTTTTTATACAGGATTCCAGTTCTATGTAGAAAAAGGTGAACTGGCTGGTTCAAACGTTGATAGTCTCGATACAGTAGATATCGAAGACATGCCGACACCATTACAGTTTATCGATGATACTCTGATGGCCGGCACACCGCCTACAGAAAGAATATATCCAGCAGCACAAAGCTGGGAAGATGTTACCGGTACATTTGCTGGTACCTATCCAGCAGGCTGGAAAGTCTGGCAGGCACAAATTAACTTCAGAAGACACATTGAGATCAGGAATGAAGCTGATATCGATCCTGCTTATGGATTACCATTCCTTAGAATGTGGGTTTTGATGAAACCCATAGGCTGCCACGAATGTATTCCGAGCAGCAATGATGGTGGATTCATAGAGGGTCTTTCAAATCGGGACTCATTCTATGTTCAAATTCATGAAACAAATGATCTTCATGTATACGATGTTCTCGGCGTTGATGATGCATCTGGTTTAGAGATCATCAGAGATGTTGAGCTTCCAATTGGAAGAACTGAAGTACGATGGGATACACCAGATCCTGATCCAGCAGATGCATCTCGTTGGGCATCATCTGGAATGCTTATTGGTGGAGATACAATTCCGCCATTCATTACAGACCTAATTCCACGTAATGAAAACCCGACTAATGGCGATGAAACCGATCAAGGTGGACTCACCGGTTGTGATGAGATTGGCGATGAGATCTGGACTGCAGACTCTACGCAGCCAATTTCCTTCGTAGCTTATGACAAATCGACATGTATCGATTCAGTATTTGTCGAGTTAAGGCATATTAATGACGGCATCCCGACTTATTTCCCAAGAAGAGTCGACTCTATATACTTCCGCAGTCAGCTTGCATCATCTGCCGATATTGAAAACGGCGGAGCAGGCCAGCCATGGGAAGTTAGTGTCAGGCCTTATGGTGGCTCATGGTCCCCATGGGAAGAAGTTTTTGATGTTGCCAGCGAATTCGAAGTAGTGCAATCAGGCATGTGTGCAGATGGCTATTGTGGTCATGATACTTTCTTTATCGATGTTGGAAGAGATATTGACAATCATTATCTTCCTCCGTTTATCGATGGTGCACATATCGAGGTAACTGTCAGAGCATTCAATAGAAACTACAATGTTGGTAGCTCCTGGGCACATAGTGAGCCTTATGCTTATGATGCCTATCAGGATACCACCTGGGATTTCTATGTAGATCTTTCTGGCCCGAATGCTGAGCTTGTTTGTCCGGGTACATCCGATGACAATCTCACCGAAGAATTCTACGGTGGCGCAGCAGGCTGGAGACAGGATTATATCGAAGGCGAGAATATCGACTGGAGATGGATATCCGATAGTTTACCATTAGTTCAAGTACATTTATATGATGACTATGAAAATGTCCATGACGAAACAAATCATGGTGATGCTTTCCCATATTGGACAGGAGCAGAAGGCGGATGTGGAATCAATGAAAGAGATTTCGAATTTGCTTTCGTCGTTAATCGTCTAGTATGTGATGACATTAGTCATTCTTATATAACAGATACCTTTGTCGTTGACCAGACCGATTTGAACCAGGGTTGCTGGTTTGATGAGCATGTCAATGGCGAAGAAGGTCATATGTGGATAAATTTCGAAGATCTCGAAACATATAGGACCGACCTCACCGGCACAATGCTCGATGGAGATCCAATTCTTCCATTTAGAAGCGGTGACGTTCTTGAAATCCACCAGACAGAGCTATTTGATGATCCCGACTATGGTCAGGGAACATTCAGATATGATGTTTATGGTTGGTTCCATACAGGCCCAGCCGACTTAGAAGTTGGCGGAAGCTATGGAATTGCAGAAGCACCAGATCCAAACTATGGTGTACAGAATAGAAGAGAAGTACAGGGCGATAGGCATATTCCTGTCGATGACCAAGCTGCTGCTATTTATGGCGTAACAGCTAGAAGAGATACCCTTGGTATCCTAAGAATCGACCTCGAAGGCCCGGTTGCTCCAGATACATTCTTCTACCCACCGCATGGTTGGGTTACTTCTGATACGCTTCAGGTAATCACAGTCGATCTTTATGATCAAATTGGTTGCCCTTTAATCGATCAGAATCTTTCTGATGAAACAGACCATATACTTGACCAGTATGTTTCTGGTATTTATGGCGCAAGCTCCGATGAAAACTCCAGACTCGCAATTAACCTGGTGGTTAAGAGCGCATCTGGCGATCACCATCCAGAATATGTCGAATTCCCGGGAAGGCCTTGGGAAGGACGTACATGGTATGTTCCTGGTTGGACAACAAATTGCTTGAGTCAGCCACATCATATCGAGAAGATTAATGAACGCTGGGGAACAAGGCTAACGTTTGCTCCGAGACAGCATGCGCCTTTCCGCAGTGGTGATAAGGTCTGTGTTACAGTTTATGCATGGGACAATGCAGTTACAGACTGTGACTACGACACTATGTTTACTACAGACTTAACATGCGCAGACGGATCAACCTGGCATACAGTTGAGAACTGGATTCCAGGCCGCAACTGGGCTGATGACGATTGGACTACCGACCCACTAGAGAGGACTCATGACGAAGTCGCGAGATTCTGCTTCTATGTCGATATTACTCCACCGAAATTAGTCGATAGCAAGATTTATCCGCTTTGCGATGATACAATGACCTTCACCATCCGCGATACATCCGAAGTTATCAGCACAACATTCTGCGATGAATGGATTGCTGGTATCGGCGCAGCCGACCTTCGTATGTGGGTTTATGATGATGAAGATACAATGCCAGGCATCCATGACGATTTCTTATTCTTCAATGACTTAGTACCGGCCGTTCCGACTGGTGCTGTCCAGGTAGACACGACTCACAATATTGTTGGCCGTGAAAATCGTTATATGTATGCCCGTATGGACTTTGGTGCCGATCCTGCACGTGAAGGAATCATCAAAGTATGGAAAGATTGTAATGCTAACTCCTGCCACGTACTCGAGCCAGATGACAGCGTAGTCGTTGAGATCTGGGCCGGCGATAATCCGAATGTACCTTGGTATGCAGCAACTCAGAGACCTGAGTCCGAAGCTGGTTATCATGCAAGGAATACACATTCCACAGCGCCGACACAGTACTGGTGGTGGCATTATTATGTACCTGGATTCCCGATCTCTGCAGGAGACGAATACTGGATTCCATGTCCAGCAACTTCCTGGAGACGCGGAAACCACGCTTATACCGACCTCGACCACACAGAAGATGGCCTTGGCTGGGAAAACCATGTTTACTACAACTGGGAAAACCCGAACTGGGATAAGATTCACCAGGAAGAGTTTATTGTCCAGTCCGAAGTATGGTTAAAACAGGTACAGTGGTTTAATGACAGTGCCTGGATGAAATATCGTTCTGCATTGCAGTACAATTATCCTCCAGACCTTCATGGTAAATATACCACATTATGGGCAATTCCTGACACAACAGAAGCAGCAGACTTCTATAGTGAGATGGAATCCATGGATCCATATCTTGGAACCTATGCACGTGATCTTCAGTTCATCGAAGCTGAAATCTATACATGCACAGACAGCATCATCTGGGAAGCTTTCTGGGAGAGCACGCCTCATGACGATACAATCACCTGGAGAACCCCGAGAGTCGAACTTAAGCTCTGGGATTCCGAAGGCGAACTCGTATGGGAATACGTCCACCATGAAGACTATGACTTCATAGGCGGCGAACATTGCGATCCTTGCTTCCTCGAATACGAAGCCACAAGAGACTGCTGCAAAGACGGCGGAATCATGAGAATCGGACCTATCGAGATGATTCATCCGTGGCTTGAAGAAGTTCGCCAGGACTCCGTACCAGAGAGTGAACTTCACCCAGACAATGAAGCCTATGTCATTACAGATGGCGAAGGCGAACCTGTCACAGATGACGAAGGCGAAATACTTTACACAGTTTATGGTTACCAGCACGGTGACCAGCTAGAAGTAACATTCGGCTTCGCATCAAGAACACCAAATATGTTCACAGATTCTTCTGATATTCATAATTATAATGAGTATCACTGGTTCTATGATATAGATATGCAGGCACCGACTGCAAGATTCCGCAGACTCGAAGGAACACGTGGATATGCAGAAGTTGACTGTGAAATGATGCATGTGGATAATAATGAAGTCCGCATCAGACTCGAAGACATTGCAGACGGCGATGTTGGCCTACATCCAGGCGGCACAGATGCTGACTGGGCAAGCACCTATCCTATCCCGATACTCAAAGAAGGTACCGACCTTGTTAAGTATATGTGGGGAACAGGTGATGATGAGCCTGCAGGACTCGAATATGCAACTTCGACACATTATATCTATCAGAATGAGTCTCACGTTGTTCAGAACTGTGCAGAGGAAGATTCACTTGCAAGAGCTTATACTTTTGCAACACCGATCACCATGTACAGTGGCCTTGAAGACGGAGATCCTCCAACTGTTTTAGATAGAACAATCGAACAAGACAGTATCATGATTGCTGATTCGCTTTATGTCGAAGCAGTTATTCAGGACCGTCTTGGTAATGAACAATATCTCAGGTCCAATAATCTTGGACTCGACAATGGCTTACCAGAAGTCAAGGGCTTTGCCTTTGCATCCTTCGATCCTGAACTCGATGAGTTCAATAACTGGGATGAAGACTTTGCACTCTTACCATGGGAAGTCCCTGATCAGGAATCGCTCGTAGGTGTTTATAACTTCGGCGAAGTCTGCACAGTATTTGTCAGAATATGGTTCAATGACAATATGGACATGCGTCTTGCAGATACACATACCGGCCATATCGTTAGATTCCAGCCAGATGGTTGGACTCACTGGTTCCCGGTAATTCCGATAGACACAGAACTACATCCTTCTCTCGGAATGTATCCGCTTGCACAGAGATATGTTGATTATGCTTATGGCGATGACTATGGTGCTGGCACACTTCTCAGATCTGTTGATGGAGAAGATGGTGAGATCACCGAAGCTGGCGAAGCTGAAATGCTCGACAATGGTTGGAACTCCGACCGCGAGTGGATTGGTTATATGGTTATTGCTGGCGATGACATGATGGATGGTATTGGCAAAATCAGAGTCCAAGGCTTTGATGACAATGCTGGTAACACCATGCTCGCACGTGACTTCAACTTCAGAATTGAATCTCAGTATATCGATCCTTGCATGATCTGGCCAGACATGGACAGACTCGACACCGAGCCTATCGATCCATGGACAGGCGAAACAGATGATGAGCTTGTTGTAACAGGTTATGATATAGGTGATTACTTCTGCAGCTATGAGCCGCATGAAGATTGCTATCCTATCGTTTCCGACTGCTTCGATCGTACAATCACCGACAGTGTCGTATTCGAATTCTGGTGGGATGATTCTATGATGACCGTAGAAGACATGTACGAGAGAATCGATACTATTGAAATAGATCCCGATTCAACAGTACATGATACAGTTTGGGTCGATGCCGACTTCCATCATGAAATTGATGATATGCGATCAGAAGATATCTGGACAGAAGATGGCGAAGAATGGTATGCCCAGACAACATGCGATGTTCTCGACATTCTCCACGAATGGTATGAGGACGGCGTTATGCATGATGGCCGCTTCGACAAGTACGTGACCATCCGCTTCAGAGTCTATTCAAGATTCTATCCGGAAGAGTATGTTGAGTCTTACACATGGAACCTCCGTGTAGATAATGAAAAGACCTATCCAGATCTCACAGAAATCGGCGGCGGAGAATTGCCACCGGGAACTGCAATGCACGTAATTCCTGCAGTTACTGAAGAGATCAAGATTTGTATCACCTCTGATGAGATTGATCAGATCGACTATATCAACTTCACATTGACAGACATGGTAACAGATGTCGTTTATGGAATCACCGATACCATTGGTGACCCAGAAGATTCATTCCTCCAGGTCGGCGATGCTTCCTATGAAGCAACCTACGATCCTGAAGATGATGTAATCTGCTATACATGGGAAACTCCAGAAGGCCTTACACCTGGCCTATGGAAGTTCTGTGCTGAAGGTTATGATGAGATCCATATCGTAACCGATGAAGAAGACGGCGAAATAACAGGATATAATACCTATATGCATACATTCTGCTTCTGCCGCGACAGCATCCTTGTACCGAATGAAGCATTCCTTGCAAGGGGCGACCACTATGAAGACGCTATCGCAACAATCTGCGAGAACTATCCTGCAGAACCAAATTGCGACAGCATCTATCCATGGGATATCGAGAATATCTATCCAGATTGGCCAGCATGGTCACATATAGATGGCTCGATTATTGAAGGCTACGACCATGTCAACAGATTCCAGATTACCACTTTCAATAATCCTGATTGGACAGAATCTGATGTTCTAATGAGAGATTATGTTGAAACCGGTGGATATCCTGGAGACTCTGTCTTTGTCATGTTCAGAGCTGGAGATGCACTTTGGGTCGATATGCATATTGAAGACGAGTACGGTGGAAATATCTCAGGCTCCAACCTCGAGATTATTCATCCGCTCGATTCTACCGATATCAGAGACTACATGGGTGCAGACTACTATGTCTATCCATGGGTAATAGACGATCAGGAAAACCGCTATGACGGCCCTGTCCGTGTTACATTCACAACATACAGAGAAAACTTCGCAGGCGATACAATCGCAACAGATCATGTTACATTCGTATACCTGGATACTTATGATCCAGAATACAAAGTTAGCATGACAAGAATGGATGAAAGTCCATTACGTAGCTGTGTTAGCGATGAATATCCGCTCGAAGAAGCTATCTGGTGTACAAACGATGATACAGTCTTTATTAAAATCGATTGGTATCAGACAGTATTTGACCAGACAGAAGATGTTTCTGGCTATACTGCCTACGATGAAGAATTCAATAGCCGTGTTTGGGAACATCTCAGACTATCTATTGATGGCCAGCCACACATGGGCTTCCATGTCGATGATCCTAATGACCTTCTCCAGTCCAGACTCTGGCAGAGAGATATCATAGGGCCAGTCGATGGTTATATCCCATTCTGGCTCTCACCGATCGATGATGGACCAATGCCTTGGGATGACTTTGGCGACGATAACTATGAATATCGTTGGCATGTCTCCGATGACCTTCGCGGTCAGGGTATCGCAGACATCTTAGTCAAGGGTCGCGATGCTGCAGGTAATATCCTTACATATGAAGAAGCAAGAATATCTAATTCATACGGTAAGAAAGTTCTTATCGATGTTGAAGATCCTACAATCGATCCGGAATTGGTCCACCTCACCGCCGAAGAGATGGAAGCCGATCCGGAAGCATTCGATGACAACTACCTTGGCGAAGGATTTGAAGACCCTGTATCCGGTGGATATGTATTCATCGAGATCTGGGACCTTGACGAGACAGTCATGCTCGGAGACGATATCTGGGTTAATGATGATGGCTCTGTCGATCCTGCCATTGTAGACCTTATTTCCGGCGATTCAGTTCTCGTATGCGCAGTTGACTTAGCTGGCAACCGCACCTGCGAGCCTGTTGAAGTAATGCCACATGTTGAGTGCTGCTCATATCATCTCTATCCTGGATTCAATATGGTCGGTATCTCCGTCCATCCAGAAGACTCAACCGACCTTCTCGTCGAAAATGTCTTCCCAGGACTCGATGTTTACACACTCGACGGTGGTGTATATAATGAAGTACCTGACGGCACATACCTCAACCACAGCGAGGGATACCTTGTTATGGCTGAAGTCGAGACAGACATTGTCCTTTGCGGCGATCCTGTCGAGTCATTCGAAGCCACAGGACTTCTCCCGGGCTGGAACCTTATTGGTGGTCCGTGGACAACAGTTAGAACAGTTGACGCTGGCGTCGATCCAGCCGATGCTATCGACCTCGAAGCAGTCAATGTATATGATGGTGAAACCGGTTCTTATGTACCGACCACCGAATTTGCACACTGCCGTGGCCATCTCGTAATGGTCAGAACAACTGATACAGCAACAGTTACTATCCCAGATGATACTCCAGGAGCAAAATATGTCTATACAGGCAAAGAAGCTTCTGAGCTCTGGAATGGTATAATCGATGTCAAATATGACGATGCAATGCGCAGCCTCACCTTTGGTGTTGCAAGCGGTGCAACCGATGGTATCGATGCTAATGACGTTGCTCTCTTCCCAACACTTCCAGGCGAAACAGATGCTTATCTCGATAATCATCTCGCCAAGAGTGTGGTAGCCAATGACTATCAGATCGAATGGGACCTCGTTCTACATCAGGATGCAGCTATCTCACCGAATGTCGCTGGCGTACCAGAAAATTGGGAAATCACTATCGATGGTATCAATCTCAGAGATGTTGAGAACCTCGACCTCGAAGCAGGAACCTATAAGATTTCTGCCAATGTCGCCGAGATTCCAACAAACTTCGAGCTTGCTCAGAATTCCCCGAACCCATTCAACCCGATCACATCGATCAATTACTCGGTACCTTCCGAGTCTCATGTAAACATCGAGATCTTCAATGTTCTTGGTGAAACAGTTACACAGCTGGTTGATGAAGTTCAGGATGCTGGCAAGAGAACCGTCCGTTGGGATGGAACCGATAGCGAAGGCAATAGCGTAAAATCTGGTGTCTACTTCTATAAGATGACAGCAGATGGCTATAGCCAGACTAGAAAGATGTCACTCGTCAAATAACGATACATCTGGTTTTGGGCTCTCCCTTCAATGGGAGGGCCCAAACCTCTAAGGGAGGTTTAATTGATTTTTATTGAAAACGGTGGTCAGGCAAGGCAGACAGGCTAACCCGAAAGGGGGAGACAGGAAAAAATGTTATCGATTTGTAAACGAGAAAAAAAAGAACTTATAAAAGGAGGAGACCAATATGAGAAAAGTGGGTTTGTCCAGAGGACTTAAGGTCCTGTTCATCCTACTGATTTTCTCGGGAGTTATTTTTGCCCAGGATTGGGCACTTCCGCTGAATTTGGTTAGTGGTGACGGAGTTGACACTATTACGGTAACACTCGGCGTTCACTATACCGCTACAGACTTATTCGATGAAGGACTGGATATGGCATTTCCGATGGCGCCACCACCGCCAGTACGTTATGCTTATTTCCCGATAGAAGACCCTGAATATCCGGGTATCAATATGCTCGGTACAGACTTTAGGGATCCAGTATCGGAACATGAATGGGTCATTGTACTAGACCGTGACTATACATCCACTGAAAGAGAAGTGTTCTGGGATATGGAAGACCTTCCTTTCCCGGATTCACTAGAAGATCTGCTACTTGCAGAAGAGTTGATGATTGGCGCTGCATATCCATCCGAAGAAGTACCAGATACAGCATGGGTAGATATGTCTGAAGTTGAAAGTTTCAATTTCAGCGCAGGTAAAGTTGTTCATGTCAAATTTATGCCAGAAGGCAGTATCGACATGCACCCACCAACAGTTACTGCATTCTATCCAGAAGATGGAGCTGATGGTGTCAGAAGAGTAAGGCCAATAGAATTCAATATCCAGGACGATATTACTGGAGTCGATGAGTCTTCTATTACATTACTAATAAATGATGTCGAAGTACCTCACGATGATTTCATTGTTATGGATCCTATTCTTAATGGTTTCCATATCGAATATCTTCCTGAAGATGACTGGCCAGAAATGGAAGATATCTGCGCAAAAATCATTGCTGCAGACCTGGCCGATCCTGTCCATGTCATGGATACATTCGAATCATGTTTCTCGACACCTTCTGAGCCGCCAGATACATTCCCACCATATTATGAGGATCTCTCAATAGAAGACGGAGATACTCTTAATATATGGGAAAGCGTATTTATCAAGCTGCTCGATACGGAACGTGGGGTCGATGAATCTTCGATTACTGTTACTGTCAATGGCGTTGAATATACTAATTTTGAGCTTTCTCTATTCACAGAATTCCTATATGATTATAATATAGAAATCATGCCTCCTGCGAGTGGTTGGAATCCTGGGGAGTACTATGAAGTGGTCGTTCATGGTTGTGATAGAGCAGATGAGCCCAATTGTGTAGATACAACATTTACATTCGTTGCTGGCGGCATCGAGCCACCACCATTCGAATATTCAATGTATGCTTATTCTATCGAGGGCACAGACACAACCAGAAATATGTTAAGTATCGGAACCGATCCAGATGCTACTGAAGGTTATGACAGCGGTTATGATATCGCTTCACCATCACCTGATTTTACAACATTTGGATATTTCCCACTCTCGGATCCGACTTATCCATATGTAAATAAACTTTCAAAAGATGTTAAAAGAACTGCTCAGAGCGTTACATGGCAGATCGAATTCAATAATCCAGACGATGTCGTTGGCATTGCATGGGATATTGATGAACTCGAAGAGATAATCGATACAATCGGTTCGATTAGAATTGGTTATGGAAATAGAGACAGCTTGCGCTGGAGAGACATGCTTCTCTATGACCACATCGATTTTGCTCCAGAGCATAATTGCTATATTCGTTATACGACGGTTACAACAGATACAGCTGCTCCGAGAGTATGGGGACGTGATCCTTATCCGGCAGAAGTAGATGTTCCACTTTCAACGAATATTCAATTTGATCTGTTAGATCCTGAAAGCGGCGTAGATCCAAGCTCTATCGTGCTTCGTTTCGGTACAATTGGTGGCTCACTCACAACGGTAGATCCCGAAGATTATACACTCGAAATGTTACCAACAGGCTACAGAGTGGTTTATGATAGACCTGGAATGCTCAACTATAATACAACATACGTAGTTAGAGTTACAGCTTCCGATGAAGCCCCATCAGCAAATTCCGCAACTCATGAATGGCAGTTCACCACAACGACTACTTGTGCTCCTATGTTTGAGAGCCCACTTAGCTTGACCGATGGTGAAGATGATATTTCATTAGTTATCGGAACAGATGACGATGCATTGGTTGGCCGCGATGACATGGATGTACCAATTCCAGTCGCACCACCAAGCGGATTCTTCGCATATTTCCCAATTGAAGACGATCCTATTTATGACATGCTTTCAACCGATATCAGGCCAAATTGCGCAGGAGAACAGGTTTGGGAGATCATTAAAGACCGAGCAGACGGCCCAGTTACAATTTCTTGGGATACCGAAGATATCTTTTTCGATGAGGAATGGCAACTAAGAGTTGCAGCCGCTGCAATTGGCGAAGAACCAGAACATGCCGATTATGAAACTATAATGACCGAAGTTGACGAATTCACTTTTGCCGCTGGCGAAAATGCATTCATCAAACTCGGTATTTGGGACACAACAGAATCTTACTGCATAAATGGAAGCGTTTCTCTATGGGGAAGCGATTCTACGACAATCGTAAATGTCAGTGTTGCTCCTATTGGCGTAACATACGACTCACCACCAGGCGGCGGCCCATTCGAGGTTTGTCACCTGCCAAATGATACAGAATATACATTAGTGCTCTCCGCAGAAGGCTATGTACCAGAAACATTGTCTGTTTACATTTCCGGTGAAGACTACATAATTGCCGACCCAATCGAACTCAGGCCTCCGGGAACATTTGTTCACGGTACGGTTATGGTCGAAGGTGAAGATGCTCCAGGTATAAGCATACTTCTAGGTGAAGATGCTACTGTTACAAGAGCCGATGGTTCCTGGGCAATCGATAATGTCCTTCCTGATGTAGATATGATATGCTATTCCGGATTTGGTCTTGGATATCCAGATACATGCGAAGAAATCGATGTTACCGGTGAAGACACTGTATATGTCGAATTCGATTATGTTGCTCCTTCACTAAGAGTATATGGAACAGTTAGCTTAGATGGCGAACTGACCGAAGGTGTCGATATCTATAGATGCGGTGAAGATACACCGATTGCAACTTCCGATTCACTCGGAAACTACGAAATCATCGATGTAGAAGTCGGGCCACATTGCCTCGTAGCTCGCTACCCAGGTTATGATGACCATGAAGAGAGCTTCTATGTTACCGATAATACCGAAATTGATTTCAACCTTATTCCTGGTGACATCACAATCAGCGGAACAGTCTCAAATGACTGTAGCGAAGATGTAGCAGGTCTGACTGTTGAAATTTCCGGCCCAGCACCATCTGTCTATCTCGGACCCGATGGTTCCTATGAATTTGAAGGACTCGACTGGGGCGAATATACAATTTCAGTTATCGGCGAATATCATGCAATGACCGAAACAACAGTTACCACAGAAGGTGATATGGTAGTCGATATTACTGCTCCATGTCTCCCATGTGTTACAAGTTTCACAGTTGTTGCAGCAGAGCTTGAGCGTCCGCTCGAAGGTGATGAAGAACTTAACAATACAATCACCTGGGCAGCTCCTGTAACAGATGTTCCAGTAGATCATTATGAACTCTATCGAAATGGAACAATGTATGCAGCAGATATTCCATCTGATACAGAAGAATATATCGATACAGATGTCGATGCTGATGCAAGATATGACTATTACTTAGTAGTAATCTATGATGTAGAAGGCGAATACAATTACAGCATGGATTGTGCTTCAGGTTCCGGAACACCAACCATGACTCCTGATATGAATGCAATTCTTATCATAGACTATGATGGTGAAGCAACACCACTCAGCGATGGCACAGTCGCTACTGAAGTTGCTATGGAGAACCTGCTTCTTAGCCCATCGTTAGCTATGGAAGATGTCGGTATCACAATCACCGATCAGAATCCTCCAGACCTCAATGGTTATGAACTTGCCGACTATGACTTCGTTATTGTCGAGCTTGGTATCAGAGATTCTGATGATGACCTTATGACTGATGATGTTTGTGAGGACCTCAATGCATATGCAGATATGGATAGGCCAGGCGGAACAGCTATTTTAGTCGAAGGCCCTGACTTTGGTATGAACTATGGTTCTGCCAGTGGCGTTCAGAGAGACTTCTTCAATAAATTTGGTATCAGCCATAGTGCAAGCCACGATGGAAGTGATGAGACCGAAGGTAATGTCGACTCATTATTCATCTCCAGGTCATTTGCACATTTCGAGCCATATGGTACATATGCTTATCGAACAGAAGCCGACAGATTTGTTGACGACTTCACAGCAGAAACAGCAATTCCATTTGTATATGGAAATGATATGCTCGTTCGTGCAACAGAGAAAGTTGTCGATGGCAATAATTATAGATTTGCTTCTGCAATCTATACGGCTGCTGTCTCAGGAAGCTATGGCTCAACAGAAATGGCTCATAGAATTATTGGCCATTATTTGAACCGTGTAGGCATAGCTAATGAAGCTATCACAGAAGTCGAAGTTACAAAGGCACCTGAATCATTCGAGATTAGCAGAGTCTATCCGAATCCATTCAACCCGGCAACAACGATTGAGTTCGATGTTTCTGAAGATGCCAATGTAACTCTCGAAGTTTACGATGTTACCGGTAATCTGGTAAGAACTCTCGTAGAACAGCACATGACAACCGGCAAATACAATGTTGACTTTAATGCCAGTGGACTGGCATCTGGAACATACTTTGTCAAACTGGATGTTAATGGCAAGACAGTTACAAATAAACTGATGTTCATGAAATAATATCAGTTAAATATACATTTAGAAGCCCTCCTCTTAGCAGGAGGGCTTTTTTTTTGACAAAATACAGAAGAATATGAAAAAAAGACTTGCAATAATCATAAAAATGCCTATAAATTAAGCATATGCAGTTGAATATCTGTAGTTAATTCTTATGTGCATCATAGAGAAGTAAGTAAATAAAGGATTTGGAACGATAAAATTATTGATATGAAAAATAAATTGATATTTGATAAAAAAGGATATATATTACATAAAAATAAACTCTTAATATGGAGGGCAGATAGATGATTAGGAAATTAACTTTCTTATCTGTGATTATCTTAGCATTATGTGTTTATGCTCAAGATTGGACTATGCCACTTATGATTTATAGCGGTGATATGGCCGATACTGTTACAGTATCCTTTGGCATCGATTACCGTGCAAGTGATAACCATGACACTGGAATCGACCTGGCATTTCCAGTTGCTCCGCCTTCTGGAATGTATGCCTATTTTCCAGTGTCAGACCCGGACCATCCCGGCATAGACATGCTTGCATCCGATATACGAAGCTCGTATTCGGAATTCGAAGAATGGGAGCTTCACATAGAACGTGATATGTCTTCAGGAACCAGAATTGTGGTATGGAATGAAGAAGATTTGCCCATAGAAGAAAGTCTCCTTCTCGCATGGGCGGATGAGCTTCTTATTGGAAGCGCATATCCCGGCGACTCAGTTGAAGAATGGACAAGTATGCTTTCGGCTTCAATGATTGAACCATTGGCAGGCGAAATTGTTTGGATTAGAGCAACTATGTCACCAGAATACAATATGCCGCCAGAGATAACTGAATTTATTCCCTATGAAGATGCCGTTGAGATCGGAGTGGACGAGCCTATCGAATTCACGATTGTCGATGATACTCTCGATGTCGAGATTACAAGCCTTACTATAATCGTAAATGGCGATTTGGTCGAATACGAAGATTTCGAATATAGCCCTGTTCTCCATGGATATGAAGTTTCGTATATTCCTGATGAGGGATGGGAACCGGCTACAGAATATTGCATAGATATTGTCGCACAGGATATTGCAAGCCCTCCTGCTATTATGGATACTTTTCATAGATGTTTCACCACAGAAGATATGTATCCGGATACATTGGCACCGTATTATCAGAGAGCATCTATCGAAGATGGTGCAGAAAATGTCTTTGTCTATCAGCATTTGAATCTCGAAATCCGAGACTTAGAAGCCGGTGTCGATAATGGTTCTATCGATGTTTATGTTAATGATGAAAGATATACCAATATTATAATTGCCAATATTCCCGGGCATGCACATGATTATAATCTCGATGTGATTCCGCCAGAATATGGTTGGGAACTTTGCACGCCATACGAGATAACAATCGAAGCATGTGATTTATCCAGCGATATAAATTGCTCGACACATTCCATATCGTTTACAACAACCTGCGACCCAATGGGAGAATGGACATATCGACTAAAGACCTGGATCGTCAATGATGATGATACATTGCATAATTTTCTTACTATCGGCACAAATTCCGAAGCTACAGAAATGTATGACCACGGAATCGATGTCCCCATTACAATGCCCGAGTTTGCAAGCTATGGCTATCTTCCTATCGATGACCCGGAATATCCTATGTATAGAAGACTACAAAACGATATTAGAAGAAATGCTGAAAGGATAACCTGGCAAATTAACTATCACAACCCAATCGACAATTGCGGTATCGATTGGAATGTAAGTGAATTATATGATCTCGAAGACATTCTCGGCGGCGAATTCAAGATTGGCTATGGAACCGATACGCGACATATTTCATGGTTCGATATGACCCATACAAATCGGCTTACATTCGACCCGGGCGAAATTGTCCTTATCAAATATGAATATGGAAGCACAGATACCCTGCCACCTGAATTCACCAATATTAGTCCAGAACCTTCTGAACTGGAACTGGGAATGCCGGAAATTACCGATTTTTCAGTTGATATTGTCGATGCCGAAAGCGGCGTGGATGCATCGAGTATTGCGATGTATATCAATGATGAGATGGTCGAGCCGGAATATCTTGCGATGTCGCTTCTTTCTCGTGGTTTCAGAGTAACATATACGCCGCCCGAACCACTCGGTTACGAAGTTTACGATTTCAGAGTAGAGGCCTGCGACAATAATCGCCCGGCCGGAAATTGTGGCGAATATGAATGGACTTATGACCTTATTCCATGCCTTCCAGAATTTGGCCTTGATTTCCAGGTATTCGATATAAATACCCATGGCGATACATTGTCGAATGCAACACTGCGTATTGGGATCGATGAGGATGCCCTTGTCGGCCGCGATGATTTCGATTCTCCGACATTCAGGCCACCAACGGGGACTTTCTTTTATATGCCAATCGATGATGAAGCCTATGATTACCTCGGCGCTGATTTCCGTCCTGCTTGCGATAGCGCACAGATATGGCATATCATTAACCAGGGTGTTACGGGCGGAAGAATGCGTATTTCATGGGATCGTGATGAAGTTTTCGAAGACGATAGATGGGAATTAGGTATAGTAGCTGGCCCTATTGGCGGCGATGTACCAGAAGATGAAGAATTCATTAGCATGTCGAGTAATGATTACTTTACCTATGCTGCTTCACAGACCGTCTATATCAAAACTCTACCTTATATTCCACCGACTTTCTGTCTGACAGGCTCTGTAAGTTTCTGTGCCGATTCGACAACACGGCCAACACTCTATATATCCGAGCTTGGATATGAAGAGATATTACCTGACGGTGGGGGAGATTTCGAGATATGTAATCTACACAATGGCATCTACGAGGTCATTATCGCTGCTGAAGGATATGATTCTGCTACATATATCATTGAGATCGATGGTGATGACTATGCTATGGAAGGCCATCAGTTCTGCAATCGGGTCAATCTAAATGGTAGCCTGAGTTTGGATGACGAAGTTATGCCTTATGCGCCTGTTTCATTGGATGGCATAGTTGACACAACAAATGTCGATGGAGAATTCGCTTTCGAAAACATGATTCCTGGAACATATGAGATCTGCTTCTCTGCCCTTGGGGTTTGCTATCCAGACACATGTTTCGATATTGTAATAGATTCGGATATGGAATTAGATTTTAACTATGAAAGCCCATCTTTGAATATTACAGGGCATATTGAATACGATAGCATCCCGGCAGAAGGCGCTATGATATATCTTTGCGATAGCCCCGGAATTGTTGTCGCTGAAACCGATGAATTCGGAAACTATCTCATAGAGGAGATAGCATGTGGTACACAGTGTTTCGAAATCCATTATGAAGATTTCCCAGTGCTGGATACATCGCTGTTCGTTCATACTGACACTATTGTCGATATCGAATATTTCGGAGATTACAATTACGATATTTCAGGAAGTATCACATTGGACTGCGGATATACGCCATTCGGAACTATTATCGAAATTGGCGATGAGTCGGCTGTGGCTGATTCATTCGGTGATTTCGAATTTGAAGATATTCCAATGGGTGAATATGAAATGCAGATAACTCGTGAATATGCAGCAACGATAGATACAATAATAAACCTTGAAAGCGATACTTCACTGGCATTTATGATGCAATGCCTTCCAGAAGTAGCAGATATCGATGTCGAAGGTTTCGATATCGAAAGGCCATATGAATCCGGCGAATTCAATATCCATGTATCATGGGAAGCTCCTATAACAGATGTCGAGATAGAGAGCTATAATATTTATCGTTCAGAAAGCTACTTTGCAAGGCCAGAGGACGGCACTCTGATAGCCACGCTCGATTCTGTAATCGATTTCTACGATAGGGATATATCTCCTGATGTGAGTTATTTCTACGGGATCGAAGTTACATATGCTGTCGAACCATATAATGGTAAATTCTCAGATGTGGAGCACGATATGTCAACGGTTTCACCTGACCCCAATGAATTATTGATAATCGACTTCGATGATGGCGCTACGCCAATCGATGGTTCTGGCGCAGAAGCTGCTATGCTGGATCTTATGGAATCACCGGCACTCGGCTATGATGGCGGTATAACTATTACATCGCAGAATCCCGAGAACCTCGATGGCTATATGCTGGATGATTATGATATCGTATTCGTCGAACTTGGCATCGATGATGACGATAATCCTTTGATGCCTGTCTCGATTGTCGATCAGCTTCTTGATTTCATAGATGGTAGCGGTTTGATTTACGTTGAAGGGCCGGATTTTGGCAAGCTATATCGAGAAGCTGGCGGCGACTATGAAGAATTCTTCCGCGCATTTGGCATCGGTTGGGCAGCTTCTTCAGATGGTTACGATGAAGGTATTGGCAATGTCGAATCGATTATTGGCTTCGAATCCTTCTTTGGCGATGAAATATCAGCATCTTATGCTACGCATACTCCTGCCGACCGCTCTGTCGATGAGCTTAGGCCTATGGAAGCATCCGAAATCATAACATCACAGAATGATTCCAAAACAAGGACTACATACTATCAGGACGGCGGAATGCAGCTTATAGCATCTTCGATATACCTGACCGCTGTTCAGGGAAGAGCCACGCAGGCACAGATCATGGGTAGATATCTTGGAATCGATAATATTCAGGAGAATGAGATCGCAGTACCTGAAGATATAACAGTTGACATTGCGCCAAATCCCTTCAATCCGATTACCAGCATTAATGTCAAATTGGCAAATACTGCCGAGACAGTTTTGGAGATCTATGATATCAATGGAAAGAAGATCACTACCATATTTGAAGGCAAATTACCAGCAGGAAACCATATCTTTGACTTCGATGGCAGAGAACTTTCCTCAGGTATCTATTTTGCCAATGTCAAAACAAATGAAGATATTATATCCATGAGAATGATACTTATCAAATAGCAAAGAATCTTCAAAGAAATCATAAAAAGGGTTGCTCTAATTGCGAGTAGCCCTTTTTTTGTATATAATGGCTCTATTGCCATCAAAAAAGAAATTCAATTTATTGCTCTGGAGGGCAAAATGATAAAGAAGTTTGGTTTGATATTAATTATTCTATTTTCCATCTCACTATTTGGACAGGCATGGGATTTTGATCTTAGGGTCATAAATGAGAGCGGTGAAGAAGCCGACACCACATGGGAAGTTACACTGGGTACAGATTTTGGTGCAAGCGATGGCTATGATGATGGCATCGATGTTCTTCTTCCTGTTGCGCCTCCGGGAGAGCCATTCATATATTTCCCACTGGATGACCCAGATTATCCACTTATGACAATGCTTACAGCCGACATACGCTCAACCAGCGAAACATCCTTTGAGTGGAAAATTTCAACTGGAAATATTTATTCAGGAAGCAATAGGGCAGAATGGAGCGAGAGAGATTTTCCATTCGATGAGACATCCAGTGCTACGATGCAAATAGGCGGAGCATATCCGGGTACAGAGCCTTCATCATGGCAGGATATGTCAAGAACCACCAGCTTCGATTATTCTCTGGGGGAGGTTATCTGGGTAGTGGTCGAGATGGACCCTTCGATCGATACACAACCGCCCGAAGTTATATCGACATTTCCCTCTGATGGCGTCACTGGAGTCGATACTATGACGACTACCAGAATCGAACTTATCGACTCAGATTCCGGGCCGGATAGCACTTCGATACAGATTACATACGAAGGCTCGATTATTCCGCATACTGACCTTGTGATCGATAGAATCGCATCTGGCTATGAGATACGATACTTGCCCACAGATGGTTGGCCGGCAGGGGATACAGTCTGCATCGATGTCGATGCTCAGGATAATGCGACACCGCCAAATGTGATGTCAACATACACATACTGTTTTGAGACAAGCGAACCATTCGACCCATCGAGATATCCGCCATATTTCACAGATTTTTCCATTTCGGATGGCGATACTGGAATCGTTGTCTCAGAGGAAATCACATTTAAGATAAGAGATACTCATGAAGGCGTAGATTCCTCGACAATCGAGATTTTATTTGGCATGTCTCCTTTCGATTTTTACGAGGTCGAATCCACTTCCGGCGGCGATTTCGATTATGAAGTAACCCTATTCCCACCGCCGGGTGGCTGGACAGTTGGCAATACATATGATGTAGAGGTTTCGGCATGTGATCTCTACAGCCCTGCTAATTGTTCAGATACCACATTTTCTTTCACTGTCGAATCATCTGCTTCGATAACGCCATTTGAACTTCCGATGACCTTCTGGACTTCCATGGGTGCAAGCGATACAAGCTATTCAAATATTACAATAAAAACATCGCCACTGGCAACAGATGGCTTTGATCCTGGAATCGATGCTGCATGTGCAAGCCCGGGTTTCGCTTCTTTCGGATATTTTCCGCTCGATGATCCTGAAGCTCCGATGTATGACAAACTTTCGACTGATGCAAGATTCAATGGCGAAGATATTCAATGGGAAGTCGAGAAAAATAGGCCCGATACATATAATGGCATCCGCTGGAGTAGCTCTGATATCGAAGATATCATAGTTTCTACAATGGGCCTTCTCAGAATCGGCTATGGCCCGGATGAGATGTCTCTGTTCTGGGTCGATATGAGCGAAGAAACCGAAATTGAATTTGACCCGGACGATCTTGTCTTTATAAGATTTACAATGGATACCAGTGCTTCTTCCGAACCGATTGTACGGAATATACTGCCCGAAGACGGCGATTCAAATGTATCTATCGATGAATGCATAAGTTTCGAAGTGATAGATGCCGATGATGGTATCGATTCATTCCACTTATTTCTTGGCATCGAAGGCGGTTCGATGATCGAGATTGCTCCATCGGATATGGATATAACGGTAATAAGCGGTGGGTATCATGTGGAATATTGTCCTGATGAGCCATTCGAATATAGCTCGATTTACAATATTCGAGTAGAAGCTAATGATTTTTCCGATAATGAAACAATTCGTGAATGGTCTTTCTCGACACAGGTATGGTGCCTCGGTACACCATTTACTACCATGCTCACGCTCTACGATTTCGACAGCGATACCACAATCGACAATCTATTTTTCGGAATTGGCGAAGCATCGACAGATAGCATCGACCCTACCGATGTTACACTGCCGCTTCTTCCGCCCGGCGTATCTTTCTATTTCCCATGCGAAGCCACAATGGTCGATGCATTCACAACAGACATGCGCTCGATGTGCCCGGAAACAACAATCGTTTGGCAGGTACTCGTCAATTTAGGAGGAGGCGATTATCGCTGCGAATGGGATCCATCCGAAATAGTCGGCGAAGGCGACTGGAAACTTGCTATCGCAAAGAGTCCCGTTTTCGAAGATCGTCCGGTTATAGATTCTTTCACTGCAATGACTGAGATAGACCATATCGATTATGAAGATGGTGAAAAGCTATGGATTATCTATACCCCAGAGCATCTTTCGACCGAACCGCCGACATACTGCATTTCAGGCAGCGTTGGTTTCTGTGATGATGATGATTTAACCACCGAAGCGACTGTGAATATTCTCGAAATAGCATCGGCTATCGTTACCGACCCCGGCGGTGGAGATTTCGAGGTATGCGATCTCGATACAGGCTCATATACTCTGGTTTTCACTGCTGAAAGCTATGAATCTGAGACGCTTATGGTCGAGCTTATCGATGAGGATGTTTCGCTCGAGCCGATCGAGCTTTGGTCGCCTTCCTGCGAGCCGCTTTCTATTGTCCGTGGAAATGTTAGCTGGGAAGAAGAGCCAGTAGAAAGCATCACTGTTACATTGGGTTGGGCTTTTGAAACCACCGATGAAGAAGGCTATTATGAATTTGCCGGCATGATTGCAGGCGATTACGAAATTTGCTTCAATAGCTTCCCAGCAGAATGCTATAGCGATACATGCTTTGATATATCGATTCCTGAAGGTGGAGATACCATTACAGTCGATTTTGACTACTCGCTCCCGACAATCGACATTACTGGCAACGTGATGCTCGATGGCGAAGCCTTTTCTGATGTCGATATTTATTTCTGCGACTCTTCAGAAGCCATCGCTACAACAGACGATATTGGCGAATTCGATGTCACTGGCCTTATGCCTGGAACATATTGCATCGAAATATCTCCAGAAGGATATGAAACAATAAGCCGGACAATTTCATCCTGCTCAGATACTTCGATAAGCTTTGAATATTTCACCGATATGGTTACAGCCATAATAGACATTTCCACCGATTGCGGAATGGATGACAGCATCTTTGTCGAGATTAATGGCGATTTATATTATGGCTCGCATCATGAAATTTCAGTTTCTGCCGGTGATTCATTATTTATTGAAGCCTATGGCGAGAATCTTACCGCTATCGATACACTTTTCGCTTCGGTTGGAGAAGACATATCAATAGAACTGGATCTGTATTGTATCCTTTGCGTAGATCGCTTGATTGCAGAAGGCGTATCTTTGACAAGGCCGCTTATTGATGAAACGATCGCCAATACCTTGAGCTGGGATGCACCTTCGACAGAGCTTGAAATAATTGGTTATATCATAAATCGAGATGGCGAAGCAATAGATACGATTTCTGGCACGGAATATATAGATGTAGATATCGAGAGCGATTTGGAATACGAGTATTCGCTGGATATTCTCTATGAAGATGGCTATGCAAGATATGATTGTGTTTTAGAGACTGCTATGTCGGTCGTAGCACCTGACCCTAATAGGATACTTATTATTGATTATGACGATGGTGCCGAGATTTTCGATGGCACAGGCTGTGCCGAGAAAATGGCAGATCTTCTCGATGACCCAATATTAGATTATTCCGATGGCTATACCATGACAGCCGAAAACCCGGATGATATCGATGGCTATTACTTAACGGATTATGATTTCGTTATTCTCGAGCTTGGCATTTCCGATGCTATCAATGAATATGTCGCAGATCCGATATTGGTAGATCTTATCGGCTGGCTATCCTATGAAGAAAGCGGTATTTTGGTGGAAGGCCCCGATTTTGGCGAATTCTATGCAGATGATCCGGGCGTTCATCAGAACTTCTTCAATCTCTTCGGCATTTCTATAGAAGCTGGCCACTATGGCAATGATGAAACAACCGGCAATGTTAGCCATATCAATTCTACTATCGATGTATTCGGACGTGAATTCGATGGCGAGTATGACAATCACAGCCTTGCCGACCGTTCCAATGACGACTATATATTAGACGATGCCGAAACTGCCATTATAGACCAGGATACATTGATAAGAATGACAAGAAAAAATGTGGATGATATGAGCTATCGATATGCATCATCTATCTATCTCAATGCGATTTCTGATGGCGAGACCGATGATATCGTTCTCAAGATTATCACTGGCATTCTAAATGATGTCGGTATCGAAGTAGGCTATGAAGATGTCATCGTAGAAAATACAGATATTCCGCAGAGCATCGATATTATGACAATTAGCCCAAATCCGTTTAATGCCGAAGCAAGAATCTCCTATACGCTCCAGAATCCAGCCGATATTTCAATCGATATATTCGACCTTATGGGTAATAGGATTTCGTCTGTGGCCAATTCAGTACAAAATGCGGGTAATCACAGCATAAACTGGAATGCTACCGAGCATAAATCTGGAATATACTATGTAAAAATCCAAATCGATGGACAGATTGCCGATATCGACAGGATGTTTTTGATTAAATAGGCAAGTTTAAAATATTCAGTTGGAATAAAGCTCCTGCTTCGGTGGGAGCTTTTATATTATTCAAAAATCCGAGATGTCATCATCTGTAAAGAAAGTCTTGTAAGCAAAGACGATCAATGAATTAAGAATCAGAAATGAAATAGCAAATCCGAGCAGGCCGAAAAGCCCGATTCCTCCAAAGAGCATAAAGAAAAAGCCGATTACCACACCGCATGTTACTCCTATCCAATTATTACGGTAGGACCAGATATTGCCATCGTCACCACCGGCAAAGAATAGCCCTTCTATAACCGAGAAAAGTGCGCCTAAAAATGCGCCCATAACAGTCCACATGATAAATTGTATCAATATGGCCATAAAATATGTCAATTCGGGATTAACAGACAGTGCTGCGCCGATTGCCAAACGACAGGAAAGCATCGACCATAAAATCATAATAACAGAATGTGCGATACCACCGAGCACACCAGCTAAAATTGCCTTTAACATTTTATTGAATGTCCAGCCTTCATCGTCATCTTTTAGGCCGAATGCTGCGCCGCCAGTGTCATTTATTTCTCGAGAGCCGAAATGCATTTTTAGCTCCGGGATATTTTTTGCCGGCTGGTATAATGAACCAGCTTTTGCAACATTATCATCAGGATGCAATAAACCCTGCTCCGCCCATTTTTCCAGCTCTTCGATTCGAAGTGGGCCGAAAACCTCATCGCCACTTTTGGTGAAATACCTTGGACGGCCATCTTCTGGTGGTGCTATCTGAGGGGCAATATTCGATGATTCTGGATTTAATGACTCGCGTCTTTGTGAATCTAAATTTGATTGTTTTATGCTTTTTGTGGTGGATGAAGTTTTTTGGGATAAATTCTCAGAAGATTTATTCTCTGGGAATTCTGTATCATTCGAATCATCCAGAATACCTCTGCGGCCCTTCAATTGTCCGGGTCTCTGAGGGAAATTACTCCCATCTCCACGATTCAGGACAGCATCCAAATCCGGGCTATTGGGTTCGGGTTCATTATCTTCTATGCCAGTCAGCTTGGGGTAGCTTGTAACAGTAACCGTACCGCAATTTTTGCATGTCAGTTTGAATTCACCGCTTCTGGGTACTTTTGTGGCGGGAAGTTTATAGGAAGTCGAGCACTTAGGACATGTGAAATTTAATATTTGGGGCTGAGCACCTTGTTTCCCAGTACTTTCTTGCTCTTTTTGCTGAACTTCTTTACGTGCCGGTGATTTAGGTTTGGAGGTTTCTGTCTTTATTTTGCGCCTTATCATCGGATTCTGAAGGCTGGTGTCCAGCTTCTTCTTACAATAAGGACACTCAACATCCTTCTCGATTTGATCGACAGAAATATCGACTTCTCGCAAGCAATTTTGGCACAAAATTCTCATACAATAAAAGTTCTATAAAATTTAGGTTTTGTCAAGCAATTTAATCAAAAGGGTTATAGTCTATAATATGTGCATCTTCCGATAGATTATTGCTTTCTTCTATCGCTATTGTCTTAATTCTGTTATCGGTAAGTAACGGGCCGAGTTTATCTATGCCATTTCGAAATGCATATGCGCCATCGATATTGTCGATTGGTTCTAAGATATAGACTGTATCGGCTCCAGCTTCTTCCATATCTCTAACCATTTCTGCAATGTGTTCCACATACTGGCCGCTTTGTGCCCATTTGAGCTGCGAATTCAAAGTAAATAGAATTAATGCTACCGGTATAATTATCTTGAGATATTTTTTACCCTCTATCGCAATAATCAAAATCAGGATGAAAAAGATAGATGGAAGATAGAGGAATCGCTCGCCACTGCCACCCAAAAGCCCAAAAGGCAAAAATGAAACAAACATAGCGATAAAAAATTTCCGGCTACAACGTTTATTGATATAAATAATCACATAAAGTGCAAAAACCGCCATCATCGATACAATTATCCATGGGAATTGGATTATGAATTTACCAATGCCCTGCTGCTGAAGCGCTTGCTGTATATCGAAGAAATTAAATGGTAATACCATCGCAGAAAGCATATACGCATAGTTTTTAATAATATTTAATCCAAAAGCCAAGCTATAGCTTTCATTGGCAGATGTAGTTATACCGCGAAAACGAAGAGCCATATAAGCGATAAAAATTACAATATAAGGAAGATAGGATAGAGCCATTTTGCGTGGTTTTGTATGCTTTTTATCATATATATCGAAAACGGCAGCGATTCCTATGAAAATTGCGCCGCTCTCTTTGCCAAGCAAAGCCAGAGCAAAAGATAGCCCGGCGAAAAGTAATTTGCCCTTTTGATGAAGCAATAATGCCAGAAGGATAAATAGGCTGGCCATTACATCGCTGGCTGAATACCAAACAACCGCCTCTACATGAGCAAAGTGAAGCAAAAATAAAATGCCAGCAAGCTCGGCATATTCCGATAGAATCTTGCTATTTCGGCAAAAAAGGAAAACCATAAATGCACTCAGGGCATGCAGAATTATCTTAAATAGCGAAATCGGAAAGGGTTTCATGCCAAAGAAATCAAAATTTAGCTTGAATACACTATGAAGTAATGGCCGATAAAATTTAGCATCGAAATTGGTGAAGATTTCGGAATAGGACATCTTCTCGACACTGCTTATTATATTAAAATCATCCGAGAGGAAATAATGCCCGAACGCTGGCAAATATACAATAAATGAGATGACTATAAAAAGCAATAGTATCTCGAACCAGCCGGTATGGTTTTCGCTTTTATTCTTTGTCATCGAATCTCAGGTCTGGTAATTCTATTTCTTCGAGATGGTATTGATATATTCGGTATGTTTTGTATTTTTGAGCATTTACTCTATCAGCCATCTTGATCATCATATCATTACTTTCTCGAATCCATGAAATCTCGGCCGCATAGTAGCCTTTAGCAACTCCATTTTTGAATGTATGATAATAAAATGCCAGGTCTATTCCGCGTTTTCGATACTTCTCCAGGACTCCCATGATAAGCACTCGAATGCGATTTGTTTTTCGCCTATGATATAAGAATTTGAAAATCCCAAATGGCAGGAGTTTGCCATTCATCTTGATAAGTGCCTGATTTATGTCTGGCAAAGCAAGCGAGAAACCGACTGGTTCGCCATCCACTTCGGCTATAAGTATCAAATCCGGTTCGGCGATTTTTTTCAGTCCGGCTGCAAATGCCTGAAGTTCCTTAAGTTCGATGGGTACGAAGGCATAATTATCCTTGAGAACCTCATTGTAAAGCCTATGAATAATCACCAATTCATTATCGAGGTCATCCATTCGAATAGGCCTTATCGTGAATCGGCCGCGCTTCTCCAGCTTGGGGACAAGTTTCTCCAGCTTCTCTGGAACCTCGGGATTGTCGATATAAAATGCATATAGGTCAGTGGCCTTTTGGAAACCATAGCCTTCGAGAAGCTTGGCATAATAGGGCGGATTATAGGGCATCATGATTACTGGTGGGCGATTGAAGCCATCTATCAAAAGCCCGGGGACATCATTAATAGAAGGATTCAATGGCCCGATTACTCTTTCCATGCCATTTGCTTTGAGATATTCGGTGGCATGGCCCAATAGAGCATTTGCAATATCGGGATGATGCTCGGTTTCAAAAAATCCAAAATAGCCTGTCTTATCATCATGGTATTTAATATAGTTATGGTCTATGATAGCAGCGATTCTTCCGATTGGTTTTGGCAGCCTTTTCTTTTTGTCATAGGCGATAAATAGCTTTCTTTCTGCATTTTGCCAGAAATGATTGCGATCTTCGCGAAGCGTTTGATATTGATCATATAATAGCGGCGGCACGAAATTATCATCCAAACGATAATGATCATAGGGAAAGCGAATAAATTCGCCAAATTTTCTATCCGAATCGACTTCGACTATTTTTACTTCCATAAGAAAAGCCTTTCTGTTCTAAAACCCTGTATATAAATACGAATATAATACATTTAGCAAGGCTGACAAAGTTATATATGCTAGGTTTGACATTGTAGAACCTGCGGCTAATTAATCAAATGACCAGTCATATCGTGGACTCCATTCTCTTTTAAAGCCATATATATAACACATTTATAATACTTAATATATATACCCAAAAGGCTTTACTGATGTTTTAGCCTGAAAAGTATGACAATGCGGAACAGCGCATTGTCTGGAGCAATGTCCTGCTTGGAATCTTC
>JBKHBT010000130.1:0-7595 GCA_046542255.1 Candidatus Zixiibacteriota bacterium
TCTTGCCCTGTCGAGATGACAATTTCCTGGCCAGACAATGCGCTGTTCCGCATTGACATACTTTTCAGGCTAAAACATCAGTAAAGCCTTTTGGGTGTATATATTAAATATTGTATTTATGTTATATTTATGGCTTTAAAAGAGGTTGGTATAGTTTTGGGCTTTTTGGATAAAGCACTTATTATAGAAAGTTTCAGCAGTAATTAACGCAATTAAACATAAATCAAAAGTAGAGACATAGCATCATGCTACATCTCTACCTTAAATATTTTCCCTATTTCAAGAACTATATTGGATATCAGCCCATGCTAATATTATCTCCGCCCTTTTGTCCTGCGACATAGAGCGCTCTTTGTGCTAGAGTGATTAGAGTATTCGAACTTGGCGTCTCTTTGGAATAAGCGACACCCATAGAAACAGTAGCCTCTGTCTGTTCTTTTATCATCTTCTGGATTTTCTCAGTAACCATCTGTGATGTGTCTTTCTCGACCTGGATAAGAATGACTGCAAATAGATTTCTATCGAGATAAAATGGTGCATAGTCGTATTGCCTGATATTCTCGCTCCAGATGCGTCCGATTTCATGAATAAGGTAATTTGTCTGGTAAATACCTTCTTCTTCGATATGCTTCTCGAGATCGTCAATTTTATACATAACTACTGCAAAGTGAGTTCCCAGCCTGGAAGAACGCGCAAACTCAGCATCGAGAGTATTCTCGAACATATTATTGATTCTCTCTTTGATTTCATCGGTAAATTCAAAGAGTGTAAAGAGCTTCCTCTCAGCAAGTTTCTGCATATTGATATTCAAGAATTGAAGTGAGACTCTGCTTTTTCCATTGAGTTCAAAAGGCTTGACAAATACTCGCCAATAAATCCCAGAATGAGGATCGAATACTTCGGCACTTTCTTCGCCTTCCTTTATCTCAGAAATAATATTAACTATTCCCTGAACACATTTTATCTTTTCTGTACAATCAGCGCCTATAAGGCTTTCGCCAAATCCGAAACTTTCAACTGCAGCAAAATTTTCATATACGATTTTATTGGCATCATCCAAAAGAACAATCGGAGTTACCAGTTTTTCGAGGATCTCGTGGTTCATTTTTCCTCCTGTGTTTAATATATTTTCGAATATAATATACATATAATACATTTCTTAACAAGACTAAAAAAGGCATTTATAATTGATCTAAACGATTAAAAAGGCCGATTATTCTTAGTAAAGGTGTTTGTTAGCTCTATCATTGCTTAGAATGATGTGCCTTCGAGACAGTGGAGTGGAGCCTGTATTTCCGCTCTATTACAGGTTGGATTGGTGAAATGGTGCCTTCGATTACGCTCGTGCACCGTGGTGGTTTGGTTGTTTTTCGCAAGCTTCATTAATTGCTTTGTCGAGATGACCATTGCGCAAAATTTCAATAAACCTCGCTAATTTAATTCACTTTACAAATCACAAATATAAACCTATATTGATGTAAAAAGGAGCATAAATGCAGAAAACCGATATAAAAGATATTCTCAAAAAGCAGCGCGAATTTTTCGATTCCGGCAAAACCAAAAGCTATGAGTTTCGCAAAAAGCAATTGGCCAATCTTCGCAGAATGATCGATGATAAAGACGATTTATTTTATGATGCATTGATGGCCGACCTTCACAAATCCAAATATGAATCCTATGCTACAGAAATCGGATTTACGCTATCTGAGATAAGCTATGCCGAAAAGCATCTCAAGAAATGGATGAAGCCCGACAAAGTCCGAACACCGCTTCTTCACTTTCCAGCAAAAAGCAGAATATATTATGAACCCTATGGACTTAGCCTGATTATCAGCCCGTGGAATTATCCATTTCAGCTTGCTCTATCACCATTGATTGGAGCGATTTCGGCTGGTAATTGTGCAATTTTGAAACCATCGGAATTTTCGCCAGCAACATCCGAAGCCTTGAAAGATGCAATAGCCGAATATTTCGAGCCCGGTTTTGTAACAGTTGTTCTCGGCGAGGTGGAGACATCAAAGGCATTGCTTGCAGAGATATTCGACTATATTTTCTTCACAGGAAGCCCGGGAGTTGGCAAAGCAGTTATGACTGCTGCTGCAAAACACCTCACTCCAGTAACACTCGAACTCGGCGGCAAAAGCCCCGTTATTGTTCATGAAGATGCCAAGCTCGATATCGCAGCGAAGAAAATAACATGGGGCAAATTCTTAAATGCCGGGCAAACATGCATTGCGCCTGATTATGCGCTTGTACACAGCTCCATCAAAGAGCAGTTTATCGAACGGTTAGTAAAATATATCACTCAATTCTATCAGCCCAATATTAGAGAGTCTTCCGATTATGGGAGGATTATTACGCAGAAGCATTTTGGAAGGCTCGAGTCGCTTTTGGATGGCGGGAAGATTGTCTATGGCGGACAAACTGATAGGAGCGAATTATTTTTCGAGCCTACAATACTGACCGAGCTAGATCTAAAATCGAAAGTCATGGAGGAAGAGATTTTCGGCCCTATTTTCCCGATTCTGGAATATGACAATATCGAAGAAGCGATGGAATTTATCGAGAGCAAATCCAAACCGCTTTCGCTATATCTATTCAGCGAAAGTAAAAAAATCGAGAAGATGGTCACTGGGAGGCTTTCTTTTGGCGGCGGTTGTATAAACGATGTAATCCTGCATCTGGCAACGCCACATCTTCCATTTGGCGGTGTCGGCCGGAGCGGAATGGGTGCATACCATGGCAAAGAGAGTTTCCTGACATTTTCACATCGTAAGAGCATTCTTCACAAAGGCCTATGGTTCGATCTTCCTCTTAAATATCCGCCAAATAAGATGAAAAATTTCAAGTGGCTCAAAAAGGCCTTTAAATAATTTATCTATCGAGCTTATCTAGAATATCGACATATCTGTCATATACAGACTTTGGATAATTCCTGCTCCATTTTCGGAAATTTATCTCAGCATGGTATCTGTCCTGAACATTTAGCATGATTTCCAGATGCCGGCGCATGGCTTTTTCGATTTCCTTTTCGTCAGGAGCTGGCAGCTCGGGAAGATTATGCAATTTTCGGTATATGTCTCTTGCCAGCCATGGCGTTTTGAGCATTCCGCGGCCGATCATAACAGCATCGCAGCCGGTTCTATCGAACATTTCGAGAGCATCATCGGTGGTCTGTATATCGCCATTTCCGATTACGGGTATATTAACAGAATCTTTTAATATGGCGATCTGTTCCCAATCAGCTTTGCCACGGAAACCCTGCGAGGGCGTCCTTGCATGAAGCGCGATCGCTGATGCGCCAGCATTTTCGAGAATCTTGCCGGCTTCGGGAAGCCAGTTTTCGCGATTATACCATCCAAGCCTTATTTTAACCGTAACAGGTACGCTGGAAGCCTTGACTACTGCCTTAAGATTTTTCTCGGCATCGCGGATATCCTTCAGAAGGCCAGAGCCGGAGCCTTTTTTTAGTACTTTTCGGACGCTACAGCCCATATTGATATCGATCATCTCGGCGGCGAAATCAGAGAGCCATTGGGCTGCAAGCCCCATATAATATGGTTCATGCCCAAAAATTTGCCAATTTGTAGGATGGTCCTCCGGGCTTGTGGCAATTAGATATTTCAGCTTTCTGTCCTGGAATTCATAGATGCTGCGGCAAGATAGCATTTCGGAATATGCTAGGCCAAGATGGCCGAAATTGCGAACAATTGTTCGAAATGCAAGGTCGGTATAGCCTGCCAAAGGCGCAAGAAATATGGGGGATTCCAGTTTCAAGTTGCCTATTTTTAGCTTTTCTGTCCTATGACAAATCTTTTCTATGCGTTTTTTGCTAATATCATATTTTTCGTCTTTTTGCGGTAACTTTGGTGTTGGTTTCATATTTTCACTGTTCTTAACATTATTTAAGTTTGACAATCGCTAATATTTTATTTTCTTTAATAGACAATTGTTTTCAATTGCTTAAAGATAATGCAAATCAGTCAGGAGTACAAATGGATGTTTCAGTCATAGGGACAGGATATGTTGGATTGGTAACAGCGGCATGTATGGCCGAAATGGGGCATAATGTTGTCGGCGTAGATCATGATGTTCGCAAGATAGAGATTCTTGAAAAAGGCGGAATACCGATTTATGAAAAAGGCCTTTTAGAGCTGGTGACAAAAAATGTTAAGGAAGGGCGACTTCGCTTCTCCACTGAGCTAAAAGAAGGCGTTGATAATTCCGAAATCATTTTCCTCGCAGTAAATACGCCAACCCGTTCGACAGGCGAAACCGACCTTACCGCAATCAAAAGAATTTCACGCGATATCGGCAAAATGCTGGATGGTTACCGTTTGATAGTCGTCAAAAGCACTGTTCCTGTCAATACTGGCAAATGGCTGAAAAAATCTGTATCTACATATGCTAATGAAAATGTGGATTTCGATGTGGCATCCAATCCTGAGTTTTTGCGCGAGGGCGTTGCTGTCGGAGATTTCCTGGAGCCGGACAGAGTAGTAATTGGTGTTGAGACAGAAAGAGCCAGAGAAATGCTCCTAAAACTATACGAACCGATAGATGCCAAAAAACTGCTTACCGATATAGAAAGCGCCGAAATCATTAAACATGCATCCAATACCTTCCTTGCTATGAAAATATCATTCATAAATGGTGTTGCCAATATTTGCGAACGTTCTGGTGCCGATGTTAATCTGGTTGCCGAAGGAATGGGACTCGACCCACGTATCGGAAGCTCATTTTTAAATGCTGGAATAGGCTGGGGCGGCGCATGTTTCCCGAAGGATGTCAAGGCATTTGAGAATATCGCCCAGAAACTCGGCTATGATTTCAGGCTTCTCGATGAGATACAGAGAATCAATAGAAAGCAGCAGGATGCTGTTATAATTAAATTGCGCGAGATATTCGATGAACTCGATGGCAAGAAAATCGGGCTACTCGGCCTGGCATTCAAGCCAAATACCGATGATATGCGCAATGCTCCATCGATAAGAATCGCTAATCTTCTCGATGAAGAAGGCGTTGAGCTGAAAGGCTATGACCCACAGTCTATGGAGAAAGCTGGCGAGGTTATGCCTATGGTCAAGCTTTGCAAAGACAAATGGGAAGTGGTGGAGGATGTTGATGCCGTTATTCTGTGCACCGAATGGCAGCATTTCCGTGATATGGACATAAAAGAAATAAAGTCCAAAATGCGTGGAAATGTTATAATCGATGGAAGAAATATATGGGATCCTGAAGTGATGAAACAGCTTGGTTTCGTCTATCGCGGAGTTGGTAGAGGATAAACCAGTTTCAATAGAATTTTTAAAAACAGAAAGTTGTTTTGATTTCAAAATCCAAATTTTTAATAACTGGTGGTGCGGGATTTCTTGGCGCGAACCTTGCGAGAAAGCTTGCAAATGAAGGCCATGAAGTCCTTTGTCTGGATAATCTTTTGACCGGGAAAATGTCTAATTTGCCAGAAAGCAATCCCAATATTCAATTTGAGAATATTGATATATGCGAAATCGAACCATCCCTTTATGAAGCCGATTGCATTTTCCACTTTGCATCTCCTGCCTCACCGAAATACTATTTGAAATACCCTCTGGAAACAATGAATGTCGCCAGTAGGGGAACCAGAAATGCCCTCGAGATTGCCAGAATAAATAATGCGAGATTCATATTTTCTTCCACTTCGGAAGTTTATGGACGAAGCGAGCATTTTCCGCAGAATGAGGATTGCAATGGCATTATTGATATTAATAGCAAAAGAGCAGTCTATAGCGAATCAAAGCGATTTGCCGAGACTATGATTTCAGAATATCGAAGGAAATTTTCATTGGATACAACGATACTCAGGTTATTTAATACCTACGGCCCTTTTATGCATCCTGATGATGGCCGAGTTGTTTCCAATTTCTTGCGGCAATCATTGGCGAAAGAGCCATTGTCCATAAACGGCGATGGCAGCCAGACAAGAAGTTTCTGCTATGTTGATGATATGATTTCTGCGATTTTAAAAATTATCGATATCGACCATCCCGGGCCGATTAATATTGGAAATCCTGAGGAGATAAGTATAATAGAGTTGGGCGAGCTAATATATGGAATTATCAATCCTGGGGAGAAGCCAGATATCGATTTTCAAAGGCTTCATCCCGGTGATCCTGCGCGAAGATGCCCGGATATCAAATTAGTCCATTCATTGACAGGCTGGCGGCCGAAGATTTGGCTTCGGAAAGGTTTATTTCGATATATTGAATGGTTTAAGAAATCTTTCTGAAAAAAAATAGCCAATTAATCAAAACTTAACATTAAATTAATATTGACTTAACATATACATCTATTATAATTATGTTAAGCTAACTTTTTGTAAAGGAGGACTTATGTCAAATCTCAGAAGAGGGATTCTCTCTATTCTATTCTATTCTATTCTATTCTATTCTATTCTATTGGTGCTTTTGATGATGCCTGAAGCGGCAGAAGCACAAGAATATGAATTGCATGTACACGTGTGTTATGATTCAGTAGAGATTATTGGAGGTGACACGATCCGGGTTTCAGTGAGGGATACATTTATCGGTGACGATGCTTTCCAGGATGCATTGGATACTGCCAGGGCTTCAATCTTGTCTGGTTTGGGAGTCGATACTATTTTGATTAAGAGTCATGAAAGCTATTTTGAAGCTGATACATTTGTAGCTTCAGGAGATTATTTCGAGATAGACACTGTATTTGATGGATTGTATGTTATAGTAAAGGGAATAGCACCATTTAATGATGGCATTAAAATTACAGGAGATAGTATTACCATGACTAATGCAGATTCTACTTCCTGCCGTATGGATTTTTTGGACAGCTACCTTCGCGGTATAAATGCTTATAGATCCAATAATCTTTACATTTCTGATTGCCTGATGAAAGGCCTTAGTACGGGGGTTTATGTTCATTCTTCTTGTAAAAATGTAACTTTAGAAAGAATAACAGTCGAGGATTGTTCCTGGTGTGGCTTTGATATAGATGGCGGTTCTGAAGTGGAAATTAATAGTGTCGATGTAAAAAATTGTGTTATTGGAGTACATCTTGAAGGTGATCGCTGCAAGATGAATGAAGCAGTAATTTGTTCCTGTGATAGCTATGGTGTCAAAGCACACGACTTTGCGGATGTATGGGCAGTTACTATCACCAAAACGCTGATTCATGATTGCAAATACGGTATTGAGGCCGAAGGTATAAATATGAAAATTGGCCTGACAACCGTTTTCGATTTTGATCCTGTTGGTGGTTTCGGTATCAAGCACATTCCATCTTCACATTCTCAATGCATATGCAACAGAACTCTTGTTTACTATGACTACACAGCTACTGTTAACTTCTATGAGAATGTCTATTTTGACGATGCCTTTGCCGGCAATAATGACAATGTTGCCATGGGGCCTTACGCCTCAATCTCCTCCTGCACCGGCTCAGCTTACACAGTCTATAATTATATGCCATCCGATTCGACATTCGATGCGGATGATGCGGATTTGATGGTAGCAGAAATCTATCCCGATTCTGTCTATGATGCTTTTGATAGTACTCATGCGGCTAAGATGTTGTGTTATTAT
>JBKHBT010000035.1:0-33749 GCA_046542255.1 Candidatus Zixiibacteriota bacterium
TGTTTACTTTACATAGGTTTAACACTGAATCTGGTTAATTACATAACATCATTAACCAGGCTCTTCAGGTGATCTCTGTGCTGATTGCGTATCTTGCGTAGTTTTATGATGCTACGCAACATAGCGATACTTATAAATATCAAGAAAATAATTATCCATCTTAGGTCTATTGATTTATTGATTTTAATTTCCGAGTCGATTTTTATATCATCACTGGTGGTACCAGCGGCAGTTCTCCACGAACTATCTGCGATATGGATTTCTTTTCCCTGAGATTTGGCCCATGAATAGATATTTTGATGATAAGCTATGAGATCATTATTGGATGCGAAAGCAAGATATGTACCATCGAGCCTGTCATAGCCGAATTTCGTGAAGACAGTCACCTTGAGAGGATCGCAAAAGTGCCAGATGCTATCCTGATAAAATTCACACCATCCGCGCCTGCTTCCGGGATATTTTGTATCTTTCGATGGGAAAAGAAAAAAGCTGATATTAAGCCGCCGGCCGGTCATTTGCCTTGCTGGGATATTTTTGCTCCTTGCGATAGCGACTGCGAGATTAGATGCGGATATACTGCTGGCATGGCCGGTCTCGATGCTTTGTAACGCGGAAAAAGTCGTATCGCTATATTTGGTAATATGCCGCTGAACAAAATGGAATATATCAATAAATTCAAAATCTCCTGGTTCTGATTCGATTTCATCTGCTTTTACTTTTATGGGCTGTCTATTTGATTCGATATTGGGTTTTGCTTTCGTATCTTCGAATTTTACTTCGTCCTGCCATTTAATTTTGCCCTGCCTGAGGATTGCTTTGTATTTTACTCTGGCACGATAGCGCCTTTCATCACGGGAATGTGCCGAAAGATAGCATAATTGGCAATCGCCTCTATCTGATAATCTATATTCACCATCCCATTCGATTTCTGGCTCGCTAATGGTTTGATAGGGATTTTCTGAAGGTAAAATAAGGCCGATACGAAGCTTTTCGCCGATTGGTATTTTCTCGATAGTATAGGTTTCTGTGATTGTATAATACACGGAGACAGGTACTAAATAATACACCATAAAAGCAATAAGAATATAAAGCAAGCTAAGAAGAAATATGCCGAAGTACCTTTTCATGAGCATAAGATATAGTGCAATTCAAAAAAAGTAAAATCAAATCAAAATTCTTTCTGAAGGTTTTAGATTTTTTTGTCGATAGTATTTATGGGAAAACTTATTTAATAAATGAGATTAAATTGAAAATGGAACTTTTTGTCAATAGCGTGTTTAGTTGAGAGGTCAGTTTTGAATTATCTAGAGAGCAATGACACTTCAAATACAAAAATTCTCTTTGTCGAAAAAAACAAAGCGCTTCGAAAGCTGATCGAAAGAGAATTATTTGCTACCGAAACAGAGCTTTATTCTGTTTCGAGTCCGGAAGAAGCCTTTAGTTTAATCGGTGATCATAAGTTCGATATAGCCATTTCGGATACCGATTTCGATAGGATGAATGGGTATATTTTCCTATCGAGATTGTCAAAAGAATTACCCGAATGCGAAAGAGTGCTTTTGCGCAATTATCAAAATGGCAATCGAGTGGATAAAGCCATAACTCAAGGCCTCGCTTCGACATCGCTCGAAAAACCATGGCGAAAAAAAGCCTTATTAGATCTGATCCGGCATATTGTCAGCATGAAAGAGAAACTCAATAAAGATGTTCTCAAAGAAAAGATCAATAAAATCGAAAAACTACCAACGCTGCCAGAAGTATATAATAATCTCATGAAAGCCATAGGCTCAGGACAATCTTTCAAATATATTGCAGAAATAGTGCAAAGAGATGTAGCAATCTCTACCAAAGTGCTTCAGGTAGCAAATTCTGCTTACTATGGCTTCAAAGCGACATCTTCACTGGTTCGAGCGATAATCGTAATCGGCCTTACTACCTTGCGGGATATCGTCCTGACATATTCTATCACAAATCAAATGGATTGGACAGAAAAACAGAAAGAACTTCTCGAAGACATAGCGCTGCATTCACTTCTCGTATCGCGGTTGATCGCTGATTATTATACCCAAAATTACGGTATAGACCTTCCTCAGGAATATTCATCGGTCGGAATAACGCACGATATAGGTAAAATCATTATTCTCCAATACTTCGAAGAACATTATGAAAAAATTATCGATGCGATGAATAATAATCCAGAACTGGATTTTTATAAAGCCGAGTTAGAAAGCGATTTTGAAGGACAAACTCATGCCGAAATAGGCGCGTATTTCCTGAAAAATTGGAACCTTCCCGATGTAAACTGCGAAGTAGCTCTCGGACACCACACCGAAGAATGCAAATTAGAAGAATATGTCAAACTCATGGAAGCCGTCCGATTCGCCAATGAATTTGCAAACCATATATGGCAAAGAAGAGAATATTCGACTATTAAATACGAGTTATTCGATAATTATGGACTAAACTACGATCAATTGAAAGCTCTGGCAGAGAAAGTTAGAAGCCAAATAAATGAACACTAATCAAATCGCGAGGCGATTTGATTTTTAAAGTTTACTTCGCAAACTTTAGCAATAATTATGCTCGGCGATTTGATTTTTAAAGTTTACTTCGCAAACTTCAGCATCAATCCCCTCTGGTGCCAACGCTCCGCGTGGCACCCAAACATTTCAACGCTCCGCGTTGATCATAAACAAAAAAAAATTACAAACCCTAAATAAAAGCTCTCCTTCTCATTCTATAAATATTTCTGGAAACAGGGCTTCCAAGAAATAGTAAAGCTTAGATTCCAATAAATCAAAATCGAGGATATTTATCTTTTCGCACAAATGATTTTTTCAGGATGATCTAATGCAAATTCTAATTCATCTTAAATCGTAGCTATACAAGTAACTTACATGGCGTATTATATGCTGTTTATCATTATTATATGAAATCTAAATAGATATGCTAAATAAAATGGGAAATTCACTCTTGATTAAAATTTAAACCCTATTAAATTAGCCTTGTTGACATATATATTTTAGGAATTGGAGGTTTTCAATGCTTAGCGCCAAAATTAAGGTTCCAAAGCCACAAAATGAACTCGTAAAAACTTATGCTCCAGGCTCTCCGGAGCGTGATTCAATCATTAACAAACTCGATGAGTTAAAAGATGTCCAGATAGAAATTCCACTTATAATCGGTGGTAAAGAAGTAGTTACCGGTGATATGGGCGATTGTGTCATGCCTCATGACCATAAACATGTCCTTGCCAGATACCATAAAGCAGGAGAAAAACAAATTCAGATGGCTATCGATGCATCATTGGAAGCCCATAAAAAATGGTCGGAGATGCCCTGGGAAGCCAGGCTATCGATTTTCCGTAAGATGGGCGATCTTCTTGCCGGGCCATGGCGCGATACAATAAATGCCGCAACAATGCTCAATCAGAGCAAATCCGTCCATCAGGCCGAGATCGACAGCGCATGCGAATTAATCGATTTCTTGCGATTTAATCCTTATTATGCTATGCAGATTTATGAAGAGCAGCCAGAAAGCAATTCAGATTCATGGAATTATACAGAATATCGTGCGATGGAAGGTTTCATTTTCGCAGTAACTCCATTTAATTTCACATCGATAGCGGGGAATCTTCCAACAGCGCCTGCTATGATGGGCAATGTGGTGCTCTGGAAACCTGCATCCAGTTCTGTTTACTCAGCATATTTCCTAATGAAATTATTCAAAGCTGCCGGCCTTCCCGATGGCGTTATCAACTTTATCCCAGGTTCTGGTTCAAAGGTTGGCCCGAAGGTCATGGATGACCCTAATCTTGCTGGAGTTCATTTCACGGGTTCCACTCCGGTTTTCCAGAATATGTGGAAGACTATTGGCAATAATATCGAAAAATACAAGACATATCCCAGAATAGTCGGCGAAACCGGCGGAAAAGACTTTCTCTTTGCCCATGAATCGGCAGTTGTCGATCAGGTTGCTACTGCATTAGTCCGTGGCGCTTTCGAATATCAGGGCCAGAAATGTTCGGCGGCATCGCGAGCATATATCCCAAAAAATATGTGGGATAAGATCAAAGAGAATACATTTGCTCAGCTCGACACAATCAAAATCGGCCCACCGACCGATTTCTCCAATTTCTTCAATGCAGTCATCGACAAAGCAGCCTTCGACAAAATAACTGGCTATATCGATGATGCCAAAAACTCAAATGATGCCGAGATTGTCTATGGCGGAGAGTATGACGACTCGAAGGGGTATTTCATTAATCCAACGATTATTTTGGCCAAGAAGCCGGATTATGTTACTATGAGGCATGAGCTATTCGGCCCGGTGCTTACTATTTATCTTTACGATGCGGATAAATACGAAGAGACACTCGATATCTGCGATAATACGGCTATTTACGGCCTGACAGGCGCCATTTTCGGAATAGACCGCGAGGCAATAAACAAGGCATTTGTGAAATTGCGTCATGCAGCGGGCAATTTCTATATCAATGACAAACCGACCGGGGCAGTTGTCAGCCAGCAGCCATTTGGTGGTTCACGAGCATCCGGCACAAACGACAAAGCCGGCTCCAAGAATAATCTTATGCGATGGGTTTCTGTCCGCTCGGTCAAAGAATCTTTCGTCCCGGCGACAGATTACCGCTATCCATTCCTTGGATAATTATTTGTAATTAACATAATTAGTTATAAGAAGCAGGCCTTTCTGTTTGGAGGAGGCCTGCTTTTTTAAAATTGGAAAGTCGACAAATTTTACTTGCTAAAATCAAATTGAGTTGTTTTATTCAGAAGTAAATAAGGGAAATCCTATGGATGTTAAGATTTATTTAGACCAAAACGAAGAAAAAAATTTGGAAGACGATCTTCAAAAAAGCAACACAGAAGAGTTTTTATTAGATAACCATGATTTGCTTTATGACTCTGACTCTAATCAAGATTTACTCTACACAGAAAGAGTGAACACAAAGTTGAATTTAAGAAGCATAGGTTTCAAAATTGACGATTTTTTGAAGAGTGACATTATAACAATTACTGAATTTAGTAAGATATTAAAAAAGCTTGAAGAGTTTGTACCTGCTGATGAAAACCAAGATTCTCCTTCAATTATATCAGAAGAATTAGAAATATATGCAAAAGTAAAACCTATGGCAGTCTCAAAACTTAGAGAGATAGAAAAAATCGCCAACTTATTTGTTGAAAAATATGGAGAGAACCGACTAAAGCTTCACCTTGCTGAATAATTATGTACAAAGCAATAAAACAAAAAGAGTTCAATCAGCGTTTTCGTGTTTTTGAAGGAAAGTGGGATGTCCTTTTTAATGACACATATTTATTCAAAGCAGATAAAAAAAGAGAATTCATTCAGATTGGCACAGTTTCTTTCGAGTCTGAAGGGGAAAATTTACAGACTCCATTTAGCTTTAGCTTGGAAAACAAACTTCCTAAAAATTTGGAAAAGTTTATAAACTATAATAAAGATGAAAAAAAAGCAGACAAAAAAGAAAAAAAAGCACTAAAAGTTGTCGAACAAATATTGGATGAATTAGGACAGCTCTTCACAAGAAACCTGATCTTAGAGCCAGATTTTTATGACGAAAGAAAATTAGAATTACTGCAGTATAAAAATTCACCAACTCTCAAAATAATTTTTAGTGATACCAATGCAGTAAAAAATGGGGTTTTAAATTGGTTTATAAATTATCTTAACTATGACAATTGTTTTGTAGAGTTATCAATGGCATCACAAATTGAAATTCAAGTTAAAGGAGACCAAAAGGGTTTTAGAAATAGAGCAATGAGTCAATGTGCTTTGTATCAAGAGCAAAAAATAAGACAAAAGAAGGTTCCCTTAGAATTTCTATCTTTGCCATATGAAACAATTGCAATGATTAATAAGAAACCTAATTTTTTTGCAGATCGTCTTATAATGGAAGAGATCTCAAAATTCAAGCAAACAAGAAATATCTTAGATGTTGACTATTTTCTATTAACATCGGATAAGAATCTTGGGCAATTTGCTAAACTGGAAAAAATAGCAGATAAAATTATACTCACTTATCCCAAAAAGTTAAAATTTGAAGAAGAAATCAAATCCCTCAGTTTTAATCCTTATTTAAGGACTTGGGATATTTGCTCTTTTAGTGATTTTATTTGGGACATGGTAGTTACTTTTTCAGCGATTCAATTAAGAAATAATAAAAGTGGAGAAAAAATTGAGTTAAGGTCGTATTCTCCCACAGAGCACAAGTTCTTTTCAGATAAATTGGAATGGTTATTATACCTTAAGTTAGAGGAGAAAAGAGCCTCAATTCATATCAATGATTTCAGAGATGATAAATATCGTGGCTGGGGCAAAATTTCCTTCGATAAAATTTTGGATTTAGTTGAATTAATAGAAACTGAAGATGGTTTATCACTAATGGAATTTTCTAATCGGATAAAACACTCTAAAAAATATATTTTACTTCATCTCAATTTTTTAGAAGGAATCGGTTTATTACGCAAAGATATAAACAATTATTTTAAGACTACACTATTTGAAGATTTCCTAAAAGCTTGGGAAGATGGTAATCTTGAGATTATACATGAAATATTCAAAAACTATATAGTATATCGAGAATTGTTTGAATTAATAGAAGATAAAGGTCACTTGCCAAAAATAATTGATAAAGGTGACAAACTTCCAATAATCAATTTTAGTCGTAGCTGCTATTCGCATTATTATAGCCTTGGAGTTAGTTTGGGTCAGATTTATCTTGGTGAAGATAATATCTACTATGGTGGCAATAATCCAACAAGAAAAAAATTCGATAAAGTCCTTGTTAAACGATATGAAAACAGCGTCACTGTTTCAGCCCCTGATTTTATTGATTTTATCTGCAAAGATCTTGAAATAGCACCTATAAAAGTTGAGAATTTACTGAATACTCCAAAAACAACTAAAAACTTGTTTATTCAAGCCCATTCTGCAGCAGGTGCTGGTAATAAATTAAAACACAGAGTTTTGTTACCGCGAAAGTCTAATAAAAGATTTAGAGAAATCGCTTTGGATGGTGGTTTATCATATGGTGATGTTTCATCTTTTAAGAGTTTAACAATAGAGGTTGAGAAATGACCACTGGATTATTTGACAAAATCAATGCCATACATAAAGAAAAAGAAAAGATACAAGATAATCCATATCATAAGTTTGGTTTTGAAAAAAATCCATTCCCAACAAAAACGATGGGGATGTGGGATCGATTTTTTAATCAGGATGTAATTAGAAAAGTATTTGAAGACAAACTCTTATCTTTTATTCGAGACAATTTTCAAAATAGTCCTACATTTTTGCTTGAAGGTGGTAATCGAACAGGAAAGACTCATTTTTTGAAACACCACAAACTCGAGCTTACCAAATATCAACGGGAAAATCATCGTTTCGATGTAGGAATACTATATATTTCGGCGAGTTCAGCTGATTTTAATTTGAATTATTCTGATATGCTTGATCAATTATTTGAACAATATGAAAATGTTCAAGGCGAAAGTTTACTATTAAATCTAATTGACAATTTTCAAAAATTTGATGAAAAGATCACATTCGAAGATGATATAGTACGTGCTTTACATCGGTTAGCGAGTCTTTCAAAAATTACAGATCCAACTAAAAAAGAAGAAAATTTCGAATTGAATTTAGAGGTTTTTAAAGCCTGGATTTTTGGTTCTTCAACCGATATCAAATTCAGGCGTAATCTACATTTATATTCTGTACCCAGATACCCTCATCAAAAAGTTCAATTATTTTACCGCCTATTTAGATTACTCCAAGAAGTTGGTTTAATTGGAGGAATAATCTTATTTGTGGATGAATTTGAACAATTATGGTTAAAAGACAAAAAGAAGCGTCTTAATTATTTTACTATCTTAAGGTCTTTACTTGATGAATTCTCTGAAGGAGGCCTTTTTTCTACATTTGCTCTCTCAAGTGCTGAGGATAAGAAAAAAGATTTTCAAAGAGAATACATGCCTCTTTATAGAAGAATATATCTTGATTCAGAAAGTAATAATGTATTAAAACAGATAACCAGTTTTTCAGAAGCTTGGGACTATATTGAGCATTATCTTAATAGCGCCAGAGATGAGTTCACCAAAAATCATGGGGACTTCTCTGGGCATCAACTTATAAAAAAAGAAGACACAAAGGATTTATTGGCAAATAAAGGCATTTTATTCAAAGATCCTTTACCGCAAGGCTATCTTTTTGAAATACTGCATGATGAATTTGAAAGAATAGTAAAAAGCAGCTTCTAAAAGACACATAGCAAGGCAAATTCCCGAAATAAAAAAACTAATCCCCAAAAATTAAAATCCCTCACTTCTTCTTCTGCCTATAAACCAATTTATTAAAAAACAAAAAACCTGGAGTCGAGTCGTGAACTACCCTGTATAGAAGATAAGAGCCGATGAGAAATAGCATGCCATTAGAACTCCACATGCCAACTGCCGGGCCGATAAAACCTCTGTCGGCAAGCTCTTCGCCGCCAATAAGGAAAATCCAATATACAAAGAAGATAAACATGCCAAAACCAATAGCAGTGCCCAGTCCACCGCGTCTTCCTACTACGCCGACAGGAACACCGGCGAATATGAAAAGCATACAGGCAAATGCCAGAGACCATTTCTTGTGCTTTTCAACTCTGTATCTATTGTTCTTTTTCTCAAGGCTCTTTTGAAGATATGCCTCTTGCTGAAGCCTGCTCTTAAGTCGCTTTTCGGCGAAATATGCCTGTCTTTCAGCGGTAACACGCCCGCGATAATGCGATGAACGAGCCTCCGGGCTTAGCACCCTGTCTATTCTATCTTTTACTAACTCGGACATCCTCTGCTTGCTGGTCATAATCCTTAGATTGTTTTCGACCATTTCCTTGTCCATCATCGAAGCTGTGAGTTCTCTGTCGCTACGGCTCTTTTTGTCGCGCTCTTCGATTTGAGTGCCCAGGTCGGCGATTCGGATTGTCTGCTTTTTGAATTCGCCACGGGTATAACGATCCGGGTCAGCATGGTCATAGGTGTGGATTTCGCCATTTTCCAATGTGAATATAACTGCATCATAAGTCGAATCATAGGCCATATGGCCGACTGGCGCAGTTATGACATTCATCTGCTTATCATGCCTTTCACCACGTTGATATATCGTAATATTATATAGGTCGTCGTTTACATAATCGACATCTTCGACCCAAAGGCTGATGCCGGGTATGTCATCTATGAAAACACGTTCTTGTATCACCGCAAGTGGTTTTTTTCGCCGTATATTCCTCGCCAATTCACTGGCTTTGAAATTTGTCTCCGGAAGCACTGCATTATTGAAGTAGCCCATAGTCGCTGTCCAAAAAAGGCCAAAAAGTAAAGCCGGCAAAAGCATCCTATAAACAGGATATCCAACCGATTTGAGCGCTACGATTTCAAGGTCTTGCGAAAGCCTTCCGAAAGCGATAAGCGTCGCTATAAGACATGCCATCGGTATAGCAAGCGAAAGGACCCATGCCATATTAAGGCCGATTAAACGAAGAACAAAAAATACTGGAACCTTCTTTTCTATTATCCTGCTTAGGATTTTCAGAAAATGTGAAAGCAAAATAACAAAAATTATTACACTAAGGCCACCAAAAAATGGGACGATATGCTCTTTGATTATGTATTTGTCGATAATTTTCATACTGTATAATAAAACATGAATAACAAAAGGTCAAAATAAATCGGCAATTATTGTCTCTCGCCTTTCTTTTTCTCGATAAAAATTCTTAAGAAAGCTCTGCCGATGAATCTGGCATGGATTATTTTTCATCAGCAAATGCAAATGTTCTTTTGTGCCATAGCCTTTGTTTTTGGCGAATCTATAATTAGGATATATCTTATCGTAGAATTCCATGGCCCAGTCTCGCATAACCTTTGCGATAATCGAAGCAGCCGATATCGCTGCAATTTTGCCATCGCCGCCGATAATTGCCTTTTGTCCATCGGGAAGGCCGGGAACTATATCGCGCCCATCGATGAATACACCACATCCTGTTCTACCGGCATCGATCCATGCTCTTTTCATCGCGAGCAAAGTTGCATTTCTGATATTTAGGAAATCGATTTCTTTAGGAGAAGCATATCCGATTCCAAATTGGAAAGCCTCTTCGATAATAATATTAAACAAGCTCTCTCTATTTTTTGGAGAGAGCTTTTTGGAATCATCGAGAAAGTTATTGGTATAGCTCTTATTTAAAATCACTGCAGATGCGACAACTGGCCCGGCCAAAGGTCCACGGCCAGCCTCATCTATGCCACAAATTAAATTGCTAATCTCTTGCAATGCATCCAACTGAGAAATTTATTTAGTCTCAATCTTTCTTTTCTTCTGTGGTATGCGCGCAGCCTTGCCCTTCTTATTGCGAATATAATAGATCTTAGAACGGCGCACACGGCCTTGCATAGCAACCTCGACCTTATCGATCATCGGCGACTGAAGAGGGAATACACGCTCAACGCCAATACCACTTGAAATCTTGCGAACTGTGAAAGTTCTGGAGATGCCTTTACCACGTATAGAAAGAACAGTGCCTTGAAAAACCTGGATTCGTGTCTTCTTCTCTTCAACAATCTTAACATGAACACGTACAGTGTCACCAGGGCCAAAATTCAGCTTCCGTGTATTATAAGGCGCCTCAACTGTTTTCAAAATATCATCCGACATTTCAACTCCTTCAAACTTTTTATCTCGCCAAAAATATTGAATATTATATAAAATACAAGAATTTTCTCAAAATAATCGGTTTTTTTGCGGATTTCTTTAATTTTTGGCAAAATTAACAAAAATATAGACAAAACAGCACCAAATAATTACTATTAAGATGGAATAGATGATGTCGAATAAGGCATCGAAGATAAAAAAAAAAGTACCAATGGAGGTAAAAGAATGAAAAAATTACTTTTGCTACTAATTGTTCTGCTAATTTCTTCTGTTTTTGCAGAGATTGTCATAGAGGGCCGTTTGGATGGTTTCACCAATATGCAAGCGGCATATCATTATGATGGGCTTGTATATATTCTTTCTGGAAGAGATATGGTTATTGTCAATCCAATGCTACCCGAGCCTTCTGAGCTGGGAAGGATTTCTTTCGAGGGATATGCTATGGAGCTTATCGTAGATGACAGTCGCGCCTATGTAGTTCAGGGGAATGAGCTTTCTGTAGTGGATGTGACTTTTCCTATGATGATGTCAGAGCTTGCTGTATATGATCTTAGCAATTATGGTTTTGATATTGCACAGGATGGTGAATATCTCTATGTCGCAGCGCTCGATGCTATGGATATTTTCCAGAGAACCGGCCCGGATGCTTTTGAATTGATTCACTCGATACCATCAACAGGAACCCAATGCAAATCGGTTGCTATCTGGGATAATTTCCTTCTTATGGGCAAATCCGAAAGCGGTATGAGCGTCTATGATATAACTACTCCCGATTCTCCGACATTGAGCGGAACAGCCAATACACCCGGCTGGGTTCTGGATATCGAAGTCGAAGGCGATATGGCTTATATTGCCGATGGTTCTTTTGTCGGAGTTGGCGATGGAAGTGTCGTGCAGGTCGATCTTTCTACAAGGCCAATGTATTCTATGGTAGATACACTCATTTCGCCCGGCGGAAATGCTTTCGAAGGCACTATAGCATTTGGTGACTATTATATTCTCGCAGATGGCAGCTCAATAATGATTCTGGATATTTCCGATCCTTCTTCAGAGATGACTGTTATAGACGATTTCGCTATGGAAACCGGGCTTACTGCAAACAATGTCGATTTCGATGGTGAATTTATATATGTCGCCGCATCGACCGAGCTGCTTATCATGTCCTCTGATGAGCTTGTAGCACCCGAAGACACAGAAGCTCCAATAGCCGAGATAATCCAACCAGTCGATGGTAGCGCATCATCATGTATTTCTCAAAGGATAGAGATCGAGATAGAAGACGATAGTGCAATCGATTGGACAACTGCGGAATTTGAAGTCGATGGATATACCATGACTGGAATGGATGTACCTCACATAGACAATATAATAACATATTCTCCGATGATAGAATGGTCAGAAGGCTCTCATGCTTTTGCATTATCGGCACTTTGCGATGAGTTTGGCAACTGTATCGATGAGCCTGTAAATGGCGAATTCCTAATTGATTACACTGCTCCAATAGTGCTTTCTGTGCGTCCGGAAGATGGTGGCGAAGCCAGAGTCGAAGACCCTATCATACAGGCAGAGCTATATGACTCTGTTGGCACTATCGATCCTTCTAGTATCGTATATAATTATGAAGTCGATGGCGTGCCTTATACGGCCGAATACCCGGATGACGTAGCATGGGATGGCGAAATTGTAACATTGACCAGTGCTGAGTCATTCGAAGACGGAGCCGAAGTACGAATGGGCATTAGCTTTTCTGATGATATTCGATATTGCGATGCTCATACAACCGAATATAGCTGGTCTTTCACCGTTTCTCTCGGTGGGTCGGATGTAACTCCTCCTACCGCAATACTTATAGAGCCACCTGTCGATTCATATATCTCGAATCCTTCGCAGCAAATTTCTTATGAAATCACCGATGAATCCGGTGTCGATCCATCGAGTATTGAATTGACTGCTAATACGATGATGTTTACAATCGATGACCCGGAACTTACTTTTATAGACGATATACTGACATTATCGCTCACAAGCGATTGGACAGAAGGCGAGGAGAATGTCGTCATACTCGAGCAATATGCCGATTTAGTTGGTAATTATTCATCGACACCGATAGTAACAAGATTTACCGCCGACTATACGGCTCCATATATCGCATGGACTTATCCAGAACCCGGCGATAGTGATATAAGCAGTACTACTTCGATTCAGGTAGCTGTCAATGAATCTGGTGCTGGCCTGGATACCGATGTAATCGAAATGACAATAAATGGCGAACTTGTAGATCCGATTTTCTCACCGGTTCCCGGAGATACCGGAAAAGTAATAACATATATGCCGACAGATCATTATTCATCGGTTACAGTCGAGGTATGTGTCAATAATATTGCCGATAAGATCGACCTGGGCGAAGCCAATTCGATCGATACCTGTTTCTCATTCACCACAGACGATATTAAGGAACAAAGGCCAGAGAATATTGCGATTTCCAATATTTCGCCAAATCCGTTTAATTCGGCTTTAGCGATAGATTTCTATGGAAAAGGCCATACCAATATTAATGCTTACGATATCGATGGCCGATTCGTAGAGAGCATATACAATGGCATAGCCGATGGGCAGAAGCGCATCAACTGGCAGACAAATAGCCAAAGCGGCATCTATCTTATCCATATAGAAACTGGCGATGCAAAAAACCAGCATAAGGCATTATTGATAAGGTAAAGTTTTTGTATAAAATAAAATAGTTAATCGATGCCATTGTTGATTTCGCTCGATTACCGAATGTATAAATAATTTCATAAATCGTCCCGCCTGCTTTCGAGGCGGGACACTTTTTATAGGCATCAAAAGGCCATAAAAAAAGCAATTAAACTGAAGTTCCAGGGCAAAAAGATAATGATTTGTATCAAGAGTGGATTATATCTTCTAAAACCTGCGTGCGATAAGCGACCTTTTAAGAAAAATCGCCTTCTCCGGACAAATCTCATGGCAGCATAGGCATGTTACACATTTTTTATAGTCGAAAGTGGGATATGATTTGCCAGATTCCATTGTGATGGCATCGACCGGACACATCTGTTCGCATTTGCCGCATTTAATGCAGCTTTTATGCCTTAATGCCGGCCTGATCCATAGCAATTTGCCGATAAGCCTAACAAGGAAATTTGGCGCTAATTGTGCAAATCGGGAAGATGTCATGGGAAGCTCGAAAGGCTTATCGAGAATTAAATCCTCGAGCTTTGCGCCCGGAATTTCGATATTGTTCAAATTCGATTCGCCCAGTCCCTTTTCGGCAGCTATTCTTGTGGTTTCGGCCATTTTTGGCATTCCCACAATTTTCTCGGCGACTCGATTTAGCGCAACTGCATCTTTCGAAGCCATAATAAGGCCGACATCTTTTCGTAGATCTCCGGAAGCCGGGCCTTCGCCCTCCATTCCGTAAATGCCATCAAGAAATGAAAGCACAGGAACAGCCTGACTAAATATTTCCACTAATAATTCGCCAAAATCTTTCGGCTTGGGAAATTGCTTATGATATTCCGCTTTACGGAAACCCGGTACTATGCCGTACATATTTTTTATTGCCAGAGTCATAGCCATAAGCGAATGTGTTTTTAGCCTGGGAAAATTAATTATCGCATCGAAATCATCGAGCGCTTTAGTGATATGGAGTGTAAAACGGCCGCTTTCGATGACATGTACCCCAGCAATTTCAAAATTAACTATCTCGATTCCCATTTTTTTTGCCACTTCGGTCATTCCGGTATTATCGAATACCCTTTTTACGCCTTTATGTGCGCCACCGGGGCTGTCGCCCAGGCCAAGCTGGACGCCAAAAGCCAATAAGCTTTTCGCAACAGCTTCGATAACAGCAGGATGCGATGTAACACCCTTTTTTGGGTCTCGCGCAGAAAGCAAATTCGGCTTCAATAAAATACGAGAGCCGGGAGAAATAAATCTCTCCCAGCCTCCAAGATCGTCTAAAATTTTCTCTATTGCAGAATCTACATTAGATTGCTCATAATTTTCAGATTTAGCTATCGCTACCTTCGAAACCATTATTACCAGTTTTTCTCTGCCCTGTCAAAAGCGCCCAAGCATTTCGATACTGACTATACTTGCTTGGTGGGCGGCTTGTGTGTTCATTTCTTCTATAATCGCTATACTTATCCTTCAAAGTAATGAGAGTGAGATGTTTTATCTCATCATAAGGTATAATATAAAATGTATAACCCTCATCTTCAAGGTCTAAAACAAAAATGCAATAGTCAACATCTCGTGAAGTGATAGCAAACCTATAATATATACTTGGCCTTCGTTTTTTCGGTATATGATAGATTGTCTCGGTATCTGTTCCGGAAATGTTTACAGAATAACCATTGATGAATATCCTGATCGAGCTATTTCTATTAGCTTTGAGTTCAACTGGCAGCCCAAGCTCTTCGGCTCTTTGTTTTACAACCTGAGTATAATGGACTTTTCGAGCGCTTCTTTCTTTGCCTTCTTTAAGGTATTCCTTATGGCGTACATCCAGATTTGTTGCACGCTTCTGCCTTTTCTTTTCTCTCTTTTTCTTTCTTTGCTTCTGGACTTTATTGTATCCTTCGCCGAAGAAAGAATGGAAAAGGCCAGCAGCATTTTGCCTTGAAAATCCAAAATGATTGCCAATTTCTTCCAAGGTGGCAAGTTCATCGATCATCTCTTGAAATTTTGCAAAACCTCCTTTATCAGCATATTTTTCATCGAATCGCTTAATTTTGCGTTCGCCTTCCATCTTCATGGAAACCCTCCTGAATTTATATCAAATTTCTATTTTATTCTATTAAAGCAGCTTCTGTTCATTTGGCATGTTCTCTTTAGCTGCAATTGCGCAATTTTCCATCAGCACGGATACAGTAACCGGCCCGATACCACCCGGAACAGGTGTAATTGCGCTGACTTTGTTGGCCACCTTATCGAAATCGATATCGCCGTAAAGGCCATCTTCGGTGTAATTAATACCAACATCGATAATGACAGCATCTTGGTTAACAAAAGAATCATCGATAAATTTGGGCCTGCCTATCGCCGAAACAAGAATATCCGCGCTTTGGACCTTTTCTTTAAGGCCTTTGGTTCTGCTATGGCAAACAGTGACAGTAGCATTATAGTTTTTTTGCATAAGAATCGCAGCTAGTGGCTTCCCGACAGAAAGGCTTCTGCCGATTATTACGATATCTTTACCCTCGGTTTCTATATCGTAATATTCTAATATTCTAACAACTGCCTCAGCAGTAGCAGGATGCCATTTTGCATTCGAAAGAAATATTTTACCCAGAGATTCAGCACTCTGGCAATCAACATCTTTAACGGGGTTAATAATAGCTGAAATGGCATCGAAATCGATATGCTCGGGCAATGGCCGTTCGAGCATTAACCCATGAATCTGGCTGGAATTACCCAAAATAGCGATCTGGTCTAATAATTCTGGCTGGGAAATGTCATGGGGCAATTTCATTATTTCAAGATCGATTCCGAAGCTGGCGGCCTTTTTCTTTTTGATCTTTGCATAGGATGCCGCGCCTGAATCGTCTGTAGCCAAAACTGTTATAACTTTGGGCTTGATACCAAGATCCTGAATCATATCTTTAACATTTGCTCGAATTCTATCAGCTACCGGTTTGCCCTTTAATATTTGACATCTATCGATTAATTCTTTATTCATAACATCCTAATTAATAAAGTTTCTTATCAATCGATTTCTATAATAAGAATAAAAGTCAGCTTTGTCAATAAAAAATCCATATCTATCTATAATTTATTATACACTCAAAAACAATGAAGTAAATATTTTGTGCTTTTATATTTAAGCATAATAAGTCTTCCTTGACAGGATAATCAATAACAAGTAGATCTTACTGTATATTAGTGTATTTAAATATAAAATTATCTATTAATCATTAAATTTAGAAATACAGGCGAAAGCATTATGTGTGTGAATAGACTCATGTGATTCGACTTGTATCTTATAAGCATATATCCTTTTATCGCTGTCTAATACTTTTGCAATATTTCTCGCCAGGTCTTCAACAAATACTGGATTGTCGAAAGCCAATTCTGTGATAAACTTTTCATCTGGACGCTTAATAAGCGGGTATATAGGCGCGCTTGCAGATTGTTCGGCAACCTCCACCAATTCTTCTATCCAGATAAACTCTTCGAATTCGACTTGTATATCGACATAAGCCCTTTGATTATGGGCACCTCTATCGGATATTTCTTTCGAGCAGGGACAAAGCGTAAGAACCGGGACTCTTACGCCCAATATAAAATGATAATCATCACCGCGATTGCCTTCGAAAAAGCAATCGATACTCAGAAGGGAATCGTGGCCGGTTACAGGCGCTTTCTTTTCGATAAAATAATCGAACTCGACTTTGAAATGAGCCTGGCTGGCATTGAATACATCTTGCATCTCTTTTGTTACCATCGCTACCTGGTCGGAGGTCATCTTTCCCCGATGACGGTTTAATATCTCGATGAAACGGCTCATATGAGTACCACGATAGGATTCAGGAAGATCGACAAACATGCTGACGCTGGCGACTGTCTGCTGCTTTTCATTGCTGCGGTCGAGCACTATGATAGGATAGCGAAGATTCCGGACACCTACGCGGTCGATTGCAATTTTATGGCTCGGGCTTTCATTTTGTACGTCATTCATAAAAACTCCATTTCAGGCAAGAATATACTCAAATGTTAATTTTTACGCAATATGCTTTTGGCAAAACCATCGGTTATTAACCTATATGATGGGCTGTATTGTTTTCTATAGATTTCCGAATGGTGATAGGCCTGAAATCCATTGGCCTGAAGCTTTTGATTAAAACTTTCCAGATCATCGAAATTATTCGAAAGGCCGCTCTGGCAAAACTCTTGCCACCATCTTCTTAGCGACTTTTCATTCGCTTCGAAGGAATTAGCGCTTTTAATTAGCAGCTTCCAAAGTATATACTTATCTATTGATTCAGCTTTTGCTTTACGAAGATCGATTCTGAAGATTTTGCTTTCTGGATGGATATTTTCGAAAAGCTCGGTATTTTTATCTGACTGTACGCTATTGTATTCTTCGATGAAATATTGCTTTGCACCGCCAAATTCGATAAGGTGCTTCATCCCCATTGCCGACTGATAGACTAGCTTATAGATATCCTGAACCTGCATTCTGGGATATCGTCTCAAATGAAGGCTAATTATCTTCAAAATTCCCGTCATACTCGCAAAAACAATCAGTCAGCTTTGATTATTTTGTATTGAAAGCTTTCCTGGCCGTTTGTTGTTCTGATGAAATACACACCGGCATCGATTTCATCGTCATTTTTGTCTAAACCATCGAAAGTTCCCGGAATGCTCATCTTACGAATAATTCTACCATTAATATCGATTATTTCTGCTCTGGACGATATTGGTGAATTAATATTTATAATATTTTTGAAAGGATTCGGATATGCCAAAAATATATTATCGGCCTGGCCTATGTCATTTTCTGCGATCGAGCCGCATTCTGCCCAGATGCCGATAATGACACCCTCGATTACAGTCAGGTCGAAAGGCATCTCTGTTGGAAGGTCATACCAACCATCATAGCTTCCCCCATAGCCGAAATTGAGATGATAATATCCATCCGAATCATAGCCATCGATTATGAGATTATGGCCGCTGTCCCATTCTGGAGTAACAACTGCAAGATGAACTGGCCGGGCAATCATTATATCCTCAATAATAAGGGAACTAATGATCGGCATCTCGTCTTCCCAAAGCTCGGTGTCTTCAAAATCGAATCTCTGATATGCTGCATAAGCCTGATCGACTCCAAAAGTGCCAGAACCCGATGAAGAATAAACCTGCTCACAGGCCAGGCCACATGCAAAGACCAAAGCAGCGTAGTCTTCCGAAGTTATATCATATCCATAGATGTATCTATCCAGCAGATTCGATAGCATGGCATTTAATTCACTGAAATCAGGAAAATCGTGCTCTTCTGCGGCATCGTCTATCCAATAGGTTCTCGAAGAGCCGAATTCATGGTAGTATCGATCAGCGGAGTTGAATTCGATATATCTTGTCGTTCTATAATAATTCACAATCTGCGCCATAGCGATGGAAGGGCATCCGGCATAGCTTCTTTCGCCAGTAACCGGGTCGAGTGGACAATAGATATTATACGGAGCATTCTGTGTCCATTGTGTTTCTATCCAGCCGCCGGTTTCTGTTTCGCCTTCTGACGGCCAGGTTTCCATAGGCTCCAAAAATACTCGTTCGCCGGAGCGGATTCTGTTCCAGCAGTTTTTGCTTTCCATTCTTCTATCATAATCTATCGATGTCCAGTTTAATTGTCTTTGCATCATATCATATTTGACGAGAGTTTTCAGCCTGTTTTCTGAATTTAAGGAATTTCTTGCGCTATTTTTGAGCGAAAAAGCAATTATCGGTCGGATATAGTCTCGTGCCGAAGTAATAATATAGCCCTGTGGCTCGAGATAGAATATATATCCATAGGTTGCAATATCACGCTTTACTTGCTCGACTTCTAAAATAACGTAGTCTCCGGAAGGATCAATCTGGGCTAGCTTGTTTTCTGCAGCTTTTCTTGCAATGTCCTGTTCTATGAATATTGTAAAAGCGATATTTGCAATGATAATCAGTAAAATGATTTTTTTCATAACGATCCCCTTCGGTTAGGTTATTCTATATAATAGGCGATTTGAATAGAAATTACAATTATTAATTTGAATCTGCCGGGATGGAGTATTAAATAATAAGCCCTTCGAAATCAATAAAGATTGTCTCCGATATTTTTAGGCAATAAAAAAAGGGAAGCCCCGAAGAGCTTCCCTCATAATCTATATCCTATTAAATGGATATTATTTCATATAGAGCATTGTCTTGGTCTCTTCGCCAAAACGCGTGGTGAGTTTGTAGAAGTAAACACCAGTCGGGACATCATTGCCCATATCGTCTTTTGCATCCCATGTTGCGGCATGCATACCTCTCATCATATAACCATCGATGAGGGTGCGGATTTTGGTACCATTGATATCATAGATTGCCAATTCTGCATGGCTTGGATCTGGTAGTGAATACTCGATCCTTGTTGCGCCATTGAATGGATTTGGCGAATTGCTTTCCAGCATGACATCTTCTGGCAATGCTGCGGCTTCTTCTGCGATAGCATCATTTGTGATATCGAATGCACCCCAGAGAAGTTTTCCGAGCATATATTCGCGTGTGTCTGGCTCTTCGTCTTCATCCATGAAGGCGCCGAGATAAACACTTGAGAATACTGTAGCAGATGTATCTGTCTGTGGTTTATAGACCATTCTATTTCTGCTATGTGGTATCGGGATTGCAGCAGTGCTGTCCTGCGAACGGAACCAGCCCTGTGCGCCCATAGCAGGCTCGAGTTCTGCAACACGGAAGTCGGCTACTGTATATGTCAGATAATCCATCTGAAGATATGCGCCGCCTGTGACTGCCTGGAATTCGGGTGTGGTTTCGCACCATTCGACATTTCCTGTATCATCGCTATGTGAGATATAATCAGGATAGCTATGAACATAACCGAAATAGGTATCGAAGTCTTCTAATACTTCGAAATAGCTTAGCGGTGTAACACAGCCTTCATAATAGACATTTCCGCCAGCATCGATATATTCTTTGAGCGCTTCCCACTGTCGGGAGCTAATATCGATGGTTGTGCCGCTCATCATACCGGAAACGATAATAACAAGGTCATACATTTCGAGAACTGCACGGCCAAGTCCTTCGCCAATCTCGGTCTGATAGATGCTGTCTTCTGGAATACCAAGCTCTGTTGTCATGATTCTGTATAAGAAATCTGGCTCGCTTTCTGTACCGCCAGATGCGATATCTGTGCCGCCGGACATATCGACCAACAGAATCTGTGCATCTGGGTAGAAGTCCTGATAGTAACCAGAGTCTATAGCTGCGAGTTCGCTTTCGCCTTCTGGATAAAGTGCGGTAACGCCATACCATACCCATTCGAATGGGTCGATTGTTACGACTGAATCGGAAAATGAGTCATAATATACGAGTGATTCTGCTGGTACGGTTGCAATATGCTCGACACCAGGCTCATCGATTGCGTCAAATGGAGACATGCTTCTATAGACCTTATAGCTATCGACTTCCATAGACTCGAAATCTCTCTTGAGTGATTCTGTCTCATTATCGAAGCTTCTATCTACAATATAGTCTTCGAAGAATGGATTTGCATCATTTGGAACCATGTTAGCTGCTTTTGGCTCATCAAATCTTGTATTGACCGGTGGGAATCTTCGTGGTGGGATTCCAGAACCCTCTGGTGCCAATTCACAAAGGCTGCCGTCGGGTAGTCTGACCAATGCACGAATCATAAAGTCCGATAGTTCGATTGTTGCCGGTGAGGCAAAACCGCTAACGAGTCCCCAACCACTGGATGGCATATAGATCCAGCTTCTCTCATCGGAATCTGTCTTGTCACAGCCAACATAGAGAGCTGTTGTATCAGAACCGATAACGACATCGCGGAATCCGCAGAAGAAATCATCATCGCTCTCGAGGGCGAGTCCGCCAGCGATTTCGATGACATTCCAATCGAGTGTGGAATCGACTTCTTCATAAACTGGTCCCGGAATAAGCTCATCAGAAGGAGTATCAGCAATCATCTCTCTGACGCGGAAGTCCATTGTAGGTGTTCCGCCAGTGGAGTTGACTAGTAGATTATATCTAACTGATATTAATGTACAATCTTCTTCAGGTGGTGTGAATTCGACACCCATTTCCCATGTAGGGTCTCCGCCGATACCAATATGAGTGAATCCACCGCCTGCATCGTCTGCTTCTCCGTCATCATAATAGATCTCATAGAGGCCTTCATCGAGAGGCTCGTCCCAGCGGACAACAATCCAGTAGAGATAGCTCTCGGATGCTGTAACAGGCCCGGGAGGTGCGAGAGAAACTACTTCAGCATCAAGCTCGGCACTGATTTCTACATTAGCATCTTCCACTGTGAAGTCTTCTGAATAATCGACAAAGCCATCCATCGAAGCGGTGATTGTATAATCGCCATTTTCGATTTCTGTGAATTCATAATAGCCAGTTGCATCGGTGGTTGTTGCCTCTTCGCCAGTAAGTTCGACAGTGATGCCAGAATGGTCATCTTCGCCTGCGAGGGTGAAATTTCCGCTAACTGTATATGTAGGCTCGGCTTCTGCTTCGAGAAGGAAGTCCTGCTCGGTGTCGGCAGTAAGGCTGAGAGTTGTCTCATGCATCACATAGCCGGGATGAGTAACTGTAATATCCAAATCTGTATCGACCGGAAGGCCAGTGATTTCATAGCTGCCATCGTCTAATGTGGTAGCATCGCCATAGCCATCTACTGACACAACACTACCGGAAAGATCAGAAGGCTCATCAGAAAGATTGACTGTACCATACAGCATAACCTCTTCTGGCCCTTCTGGTTCTAATGTGATGAGATTATCGGAAGAAATAGGTGATTCTTCTGTAAGAGTTACCTCGATTGCGCTTGTGGATATATATCCGGCTTTAAAAGCATCGATAGTATATTCGCCAGCGACATCTGGTGTGAAGCTCCATGTGCCCGCTGCACCAGTTGTATCCCTTAGTGTGTCAGGGAACATAATAACATCTACATCACTTGGGTCAGTAGAGCCGACAATTTCTACCGAGCCGGAAATTTCGTATTCGGTAGAAGATGCTTCGACTGAAAAGTTGTATTCGAATGTTTCCATGCAATTCGGAATAGGATCGCAAGCATCGATAGATACAACATGGTCGCCTTCTGGCCATTCTGTCATCATAGGAATATCGCCCGGTGAGATCGAGAAGCTATATCCGCCAGCGATTGGAGTTGCATAGCTGGTCGGCCCTGGAATAGAGATGCCATCGATAGAGATAGCAACCGATGACTCATCGACAGTGGCCTCAGAACCCTCGTCTATTAGTTCGAAGCTAATTGTTGCTGTCGGAGAAACGCCTGTTGCGCCATCTTCAGGATCCATCGAAGTAACCACTGGAGGCTCTGTGTCTTCCGGTGTTTCGGTTGGTGCTATATATTTAATCTTGACCTGCTGTGAAGCCAAGAAATCAGTGGAGTCGATTGCGCGCATATCCGCTGCTTCTGCCCAATCTACAGGTGCGCCAGGATAAGCGCCAACTATATAGAAATCTCCGCCTGCAGGAAGATCCCCTGATTCCCAGGTAACATGTCCACTGCTCATTGTTCCAGCGATATTCAATGTCCAGAATATGCTATCGCCAGGCTCCGCTGGAGCACGGAAATCATCAATAAGACCATCTATCAAAGGGTCATCGATTGGGAAGAACACACAAGGTGAACCTGGTGGGCAGGGAGGACTGACAACATCGACACCATCATCGAATGACTCTGATGCGCCAGTGGCTGTACCAAAACTAAGTGCATCGGTTTCAAAATCTTCATCGGGAATGCTTATTGTAAAAGCATCGAAAGTCCAGTCTCCAAAGAGTACCAGGGATGCTAAGAGCAATATCCCAATAGTTAAAATACGTCTGTGCATTTGCACCTCCATTAATTAGGTTTGTAATTTATCGTATACATAGAATCAAAAATAGAGCCACAATCCTTTTCTGTCAAGTGTTTTAAAGTCGCTAATTGCCCCATAATTTTTATTATTATCGCGACTTTCCCTGAGAAATTAATTTTTTTTTAGTATTCAATGATTCGATTCCCTCACTTTTTCATTCACATGGGTAAGATAATCTATATGTATAGATATTTCAAGGATTTTTTTCATTCTGTCTCGAGTAATTCATTAAGGCTCTTCTCGGTTTTCTCTTTTACATCGATTTTGCTAAATAGGCTATAGAGTACCGGGATAACCAGCAGTGTCAAAAGAGTCGATGCGATGAGGCCGCCGACTATGCCAATAGCCATCGGGCCACGGAATTCGCTGCCCTCCGATGTGGAAAATGTCATAGGAAGCATCCCGAATATAGTCGTTAAAGCTGTTATCAAAACCGGCCTGAGCCTGACGACACCGCCTCTTCGGATTGCTGTTAGGCCCGAAACGCCACTTCGCCTTTGCTGATTCATATAATCTATTAATACAATGCCATTATTTACAACGATTCCCGTCAGGATGATAAATCCGAAGAATGAAACGATAGATATAGTATGGCCGGATATAAGAAGTGCAAGCACAACCCCGACAAGAGACATAGGCACGGTGAAGATGATAACAAAAGGATATAAAAATGATTCAAATTGCGCAGCCATTACCATATATACTAAAAGCACAGCCGCCAGAAGCGCAACTATAAGCTGCCCCAAAGCCGTCTGCATGTCCTCATATTGGCCACCGATTGAATAGGAATAACCCGTTGGAAATACTCCGGCATCGGTAAGTTGCTGTAATTCCCTCTTTATTATCCTGGCTTTGGAACCAAGGTCTGATCCGGCAACATTGCAAGTTATCGATACTTTTCGTTTTTGTTCATCGCGCTCGATGGCGATTGGGCCTTGTGTCTCATCGATTCTGGCAATCTGGGATAATGGTATAACTTTAGCCATTCTGGTGAAAATCGGAAGCATTTCAATTTGCGAAATGTTTGCGCGTTCTTCCTCAGACACCTTGACTCTGATATCTGTCTCTTCGCCCTCTTTGCGGAATCTTCCTGCAAACTGGCCGATTGTATAAATCTTGATAAGAGATGCCACCTCGCCGATAGTTAAGCCCGAAAAAGAAGCCTTTGTGCGATTGACTATGATATCGTATTCCGGTTTTCCGCGCTTGAGCGATACCTCGATATCGGATAGGCCTTCGATTTCTTCCAGCCTCTCGGAAATGATATCCGCAAGTTTTGACAGACGGTCCAGATTATTGCCAAATACTTTGATGTCAAAGGAATTCGATGCGCCCATTGCCATGCCAGATTCTTCGATAATAAGATTGACTCCTTCGAGTGGTGGAAGGTTTCTTCGCATGATATTGGCAATCTCTTCCGATGAGTATTTTCTATCTTTCTTAGGTTTCAATCTGATATAGATATTGGCTTTATTGACTGATGCGCTCGCTTCGCCGGTTGCGATATCCATTTCGGAAGTCGAAGACACGCCGGCAGAATAGCCTGAAAATTCGATATCCTCGATATCTTCCATAGTCTTGAGCAGATTATTGGCGATTCTCGATGTTTCATTCAATGTAATGCCGACAGGAAGCTCGAGTGTCGCACTAACGACAGGCGGATCCGATTTCGGCATGAATTCAGTACCGACAAGCGGTATCATAGCAAGCGATATAGCAAATATAATTCCGGCAATAATCAGGGTAGTTGGGCGATGTTCGAGAGCTTTATCCAGAGCCTTCAAATAAAATCGCCTGGCCGGATTGAACCATTCTGTACTCGAAAGCTTCTTCGAATTCCTCCTGTCGAAAAGCTGTGATGCAATCATCGGCACAAGAGAAACTGCCACAAATAGGCTGGCAAAAAGAGCGAAAGTAACCGTCAGCGCCATTCCGCGAGAAAGCTTTCCTGTGATGCCGCTTGCAAAAAGCAATGGAAAAAAGACCGCTACCGTAGTCAATGTCGATGCAGTAATCGCCATTGCAACTTCTTTGGCACCCAATGCCGACGCTATCTTACGTTCCTGGCCAAGTTCGATATGCCTGTGGATATTTTCGATCACTACAATCGCATTATCCACCAACATACCAATTCCCAGGGCAAGGCCGGCCATAGTGATAATATTTAATGTATAGTCTGCGAGCCAGATAGCGATAAATGTCGCAATGACAGAAAATGGTATCGCCAATGATATTGTCATCGTAGGGCGCGAGCTTCGAAGGAATAAAAATATCATAACAATCGCCAGAAGTGCGCCGATTAGGGCATTCGAGCCGGTTCTTTTGGCGATTTTGGTGATAAAATCGCCCTGGTCGAACATAATAAACAGCTTTATCTGTTCTGGTAATTGGTCTTTTATATTCTCGAGTTCTTTTTTTACTGCCGCTGTTGTTTTTACTGTATTTGCGCCGGATTCTTTCATAATCATCAGGAAAATGCCTTCCTGCCCGGCGATTTTATTGGTGCTACGATTAAATTTATAGGCTTGTTTGACTTCGGCGACATCTTCGATATAAATCGGTTCGTGATTTGCCGTCATTCCGACCATAATATTGCCGATTTCATCGATATCTTCGAATTCGCCTTTGGTTCTAATCAGATATTCCTTATGGCGAAATTCTACATATCCCGCCGGCTGATTGATGTTTTGTGCATAAAGCGCTTGTACGATAGTATTGGGATTAATCCCAAGATTTTGTAGCTTTGCCGGGTTGAGAAGCACCTGAATCTCGTCCTCATCGCCACCCATGATCGATACATTGGCCACGCCGCCGACTCTTTTTAGCCTGTCTGCCAGGACATCGTCCAAAACATCGCGCATTTTTTCGGTATCTTCCATGCCGGATGCGCCCATAACAAGAACCGGCATCATCGAGATATCGAATTTCAAAACCAGCGGATCACCGATTCCTTCAGGGAGATAGCCTTCGATAAGCGATATCCTATCGCGAATGTCCTGTGCAGCGAAATCCAGATTGGTGCCCCATTCGAATTCGGTCATGACGGTGCTTATGCCTTCATAAGAAATCGATTTGACCGATTTTACATTGCTAATGGTCGCGATATTTTCTTCGATCGGCCTTGTGATCATCTGCTCGACATCTTCTGGCGATGCGCCTTCATAGCTGGTCATAACAGAAATCACTGGATAGGTAATATCTGGAAATAGCTCGAGTCCCAGATTATACAAAGCAAATCCGCCGATTACGACAATTATCATAATCAGCATCGATATTGCGACAGGCCTTTTTACAGAAAAGTCGGGTAAACCCAAATTGCCTCCTTTGGACATAACATCCGATTCAAAGAATCATTTCTGAATATTGTATATTTCGATTACATGGTCAAGGCAAATAATTATTTCATGTGCTTTTTCTTTGCGATTTTGCTTTTTAATTCTGCTAATCTTTATTATATTTTAATTTATGGATTTTTTAGCTAAATTGGCCGAACACGATGTACTCCTCAGAAAAATTCTATCCTCACTGGTAGTGATACTCATTGTTTTTTACCTTTCCCGGCTTCTTCGCAGATGGGCAATTAAATTCACAAAAGAAGCTTCTGGGCGTTATCAGGTTGGCAAGGCGATTAGTTTCAGTTCGATAATTTTCACAATTATCGTAGTCGCTGTTATCTGGATCGATACAGTCGGAAATTTTGGCTCATTCCTTGGAATAATAGGTGCAGGTATCGCAGTTGCCCTTCGCGATCCCCTGACATCTATCGCTGGCTGGCTCTATCTTAGGACAGGAAAACTCTATAATCTCGGTGATAGAGTCCAATTGGGCGATATCAAAGGCGATGTGGTCGATATCGCTACAATGAGAACTACGCTAATAGAAATAGAAAACTGGGTCGATGGCGAACAGGCTACTGGCAGATTGGTCCATGTTCCCAATGGGATATTATTTGAAAAACAAAGCTATAACTATACAAAGGCCTCCAACTATATCTGGACCGAGGTGAGTGTGGTTATTACTTTCGAAAGCAATTGGAAGAAGGCTATGGATATAACCACCGGGCTTATCAAAACTCGCGGCGAGAAATTTGCCGATAAAGCCAAAAAGCAATTCTTGATAGATTCGACGCAATATCTGATAAAACACGGAACCCTTACTCCAATATCATATCTACGCATCGTTGATTCTGGTGTAAAGATAAATGTCCGGTTTTTGGTGCCGGTCAGGCAAAGACGAAACCTGGAATCCGGCCTTCAGGAAGATATATTAGAAGCATTCGCAAAATATGATGATATCACTCTTGCCTATACAACCTATCGTATCACAAAAAATTGATAGGTTTTAACCGTTCGAAAACTATGCCCATATCGAGTATCAAAATATGATTTTTTTCATATAAATATTTCTTTTAATAAAAACTATTTAAAAAACTAATTAAATCGGCTTCGTAATTAACCGATTTGCTTATAAGAAACATTTTTAATCGATGTGAAGGAAAAGTTCAAATGGCAAGTCTCGCTGCACTAAAAAAGAAATATGATTTACCCGATGAACTTCATGAAGAACTTGAGAGATTGCGTATTATAGAAGACACTTCGGCATTGACGAAGCAGACTCTTAAGGAAACCAATGTGAGGCTTAATGAAAGAATCAAAGAACTGGATTGCCTTCTGAGTATTTCCGATATCATCAGCAATAAGGCATTGAACTATGAAGTGTCATTGCAAAAGATTGCCGAGATAATACCACATGGCTGGCAATGTCCAGAGGATTGCAGCTCATGCATCAAAATACAGGACTTGCAATTCAATTGCGGCGATTATGAAAATGCTACGATGAAGCTCGATGAGAATATCCTTCACCAATCTAATGTGATAGGCTCGGTTGGCGTCGGCTATGAAAACCCGTACAATAAAAACGGTTTTCTCGATGAAGAGAAAAAGCTATTAAAAGGCATAGCCAGAAAACTGGGCTGGTTCTATGATATGCATACTACGCACAATAAACTCCAGGAATCTGAAACATTGCATAGAATTACATTAAGCAATATCTCCGATGCCGTAATAATTGCCAAAAATAGTGGCGAAATAGTCTATCTTTGTCCTAGTATAAATTCAATTTTTGGCTGTAACACCAAAGATTTCGAAAATATAACTAATTTGAGCCAATTGCTGAAAGTCGATAAGACAATAATGCAAAATATAGAATTCGGCCAGGAATACAAAAACATCGAAATTCCGGTGTTAGATACAAAAGAAAAGGAACATTTTTTGCTGGTAAATCTCAAGGGCGTAAAAATAGCCGATGGCAATGTCCTAATAACCTGCCGAGATATAACAGAAAGAAAAAAAAGAGAAAAAGCCCTCGAAGAAAAAACTATCGCAATGAAACAGATACTTTCTCATATCGAAGATGAAAAACACGATCTTAGAAAAGAAATTGAAAAACATCTCGAACAAAATATCCTGCCATCTTTCAATAATCTAATCGCGATTGCAGGCCCGGATATCAAAGACAAGCTGCAACAGATACACGAGAATCTCAATAATATCGCATCGCCTTCTACAAAAATTGCATCACTATATGCTAACCTGACTCCACGAGAAATCGAAATCTGCAATTTGATAAAAGAAGGCGCAACATCAAAAGATATAGCATATTCGCTGGGTATTTCTCATAAAACAGTACACAAACATCGCCAAATAATCAGAAAAAAACTCAATCTTACCAATAGAAAAATCAATCTCGTAGCCTTTTTGCGAAGTTATGCTTGATCAATTTACGGAGTAAATTGATCTTAGGAGTTTCCTTCGGAAACTCCAGCAATAATTATTTCGCTTCGTAAATTGATCTTGTGAGTATCCTTTGGAAACTCCAGCTATAATTATTTCGCTTCGTAAATTGATCTTGTGAGTATCCTTTGGAAGCTCCAGTTATATTGACACTCGTTGAGAAGCTCTGTTTCCCAAACTCGTTTATCAGTTTTGGAAAATTACCATTTGGATTATTATATTCTTAACTGCAAGTTGTTTGTAATTGAACAACTAACACAAATTATTATATGATAAAGCAGAATCGAGGCATTTAATTTGGGCTTTTTGGTTGACAATAGAGTAAATTTCCATTAATTGATAATGAGTTTGATAATTTCATGTGAAATAATGGCATAGCCAGACATGAGTCTTGCTTTGCCTGCTCACCCAATGAAAGGAATAAGATGTCCAAAGCAAAATCCGGCGATAAGGTAAAAGTACACTACACTGGCAAACTTGGAGACGGGCAAGTATTCGATACATCCCGCGAAGGTGATCCATTAGAATTCACACTGGGCGATAATCAAGTAATACCCGGTTTCGAAAATGCAATAGAAGGACTTGAAATAGGCGAAAAGACTGAAATCACTTTAAATCCTGATGATGCCTATGGCGAACGTCGCGATGACCTGATTCTCGAAGTTCCGCCCACAGCATTCAAAGAGCAGAAGCCGGAAGTTGGCCAGATCTACGAGATGACTTTCCAGGATTCTCAGCCAACGCCTGTTTTGGTCACCGATGTCAAAGAAGAAACCGTTACGCTCGATGCAAATCATCCACTTGCTGGCAAGACACTGGTCTTCGATATCGAACTAATGGAGATTGGCTAAACTTTTTCTGTCTTAGTTTACTTCTGGCATATTTTCATTCCATTTTTTATGAAAATACATTAGTTTTATCTCTTGAATCTGGTATCGAAGATATCGGATGATTCAATACTTAGAAATATCGATTACATGATATCAAATGGCTGAAAAGAAAAAGGAAAACCCGCATAAAATAGGGCAGCTCAATGAAAGCAGTCTCCATAATCAGATAAAGCATCTTCTTGCCAGCGAAGGCGATATTCTCGAGAAGAAAATTGGGAGATATTATATCGATATTGTTAAGCCCGACCGCCTTGTAGAGATTCAGACGGCAAGTTTCGGTGCTATTAGGGCCAAGCTTCAGAAATTGCTCAAAGAACATAAAGTAACTTTGGTATATCCGATCGCCTGGCGGAAAATGATTGTCTATTTCGATGAGAAAACCGGCAATGAGGTCTCAAAGCGGCGGTCACCGAAGAGGGGCAAGCTCATCGATGTTTTTCAGGAATTACTTCGCATTCCCCAATTATTTACCGATCCTAACCTGACGCTTCAGGTAGCTTTGATCAAAATCGAAGAACATCGCATCCGTGATGGCAAAGGTTCCTGGCGGCGTGGCGGTGTTAGTATAGTCAATCGCAAATTGGTCGAGCTTTGCGATTTGGTCGAATTCGAGAATCCCAAAGACCTGCTAAATCTTCTTCCGCAGATTCCCGACAGCACATTCACCACCAAAAGCCTTGCGCAGAAATGCAAAATAAGGCGGCATATTGCCCAGAAGATATGTTATACACTTCGCAAGATGGGCGCAATCGAGAAGGTTGGGTGTGAGAAGCGGTTTTATGTTTATCGGGTTTTGTGAGAAATATTGATCATAAACAAAATAGTTTTTTCTTTACAGAATTTGAGTAGTTTATTAACTTTTCGATATGAGCTATAAAAAGGATACAAGTTTATTGCTTTTCGATAACGAATATATTGAAGTTGAGAAGGAAGACTATGGTAGGATTGAATCACCATACGATCCAGAAAAAATATCTGTTAATTCACAGATTCTCACTATTGATCTTTTGATAAAGCGTTTGAAAGAAGAAGAAATTGATTTAAGTCCTGAATTTCAAAGATTCGATGATATTTGGAAACCAAAAAATAAAAGTCGCTTGATTGAATCTCTGATAATTCGAATACCAATTCCCGCCGTTTATTTTGATGCAAGAGATGAAGAAAACTGGAAAGTCATCGATGGACTGCAAAGACTTTCAATCTTAAAAGAATTTGTAATAGATGAAGAATGGGAACTTACAGATTTAGAGTTTTTAAAAAAATATGAAGGATATAAATGGAACCAACTACCGCGAAAGTTTCAAAGAAGGATAGAAGAAACACAACTCACGGCTTACATTATTGAAAAAGACACGCCAGATGAAGTAACTTTCACTATCTTTCGTAGGGTAAATACTGGTGGTTCACCGTTAACTGCTCAGGAAATCCGTCATGCACTGAATTCGCAAAAGTCCAGAGAATTTTTGGTTGAGTTATCAGAGATGGAGGAATTTAAGTTAAATGTGAACTTATCATCAAGAAGAATTCGTCGTATGGAAGATCGTGAATTCATCCTGCGATTTATAGCTTTTATGCTAAATGATCCAATGGAGTACAATTCCAAAAGAAGCTTTGATGATTTCTTAAATAGAGCGATGAAACAAATGGAACAAGAAAGCGATAGTCATCTTGAACGATTAAAAGAAAATTTCTGCAAATCTCAGATTTCAGCACGGAAGATTTTTGGAGATGATGCTTTTAGAAAGATTAGCAAAGACCAGGAAAGAAAATCCCCCCTTAACAAAGCGATATACGAAGCTTGGTCTGTTAATCTTGCTAAAATATCCGATGATGAGCGGAAAGTCTTAGAGCAAAATAGAGAGGAATTAAAACAAAAATTCATTATTCTATTAGAAGATGACGACTTTATTAAATCTGTGTCGCAAGCAACTGGGGTGAGTGCTAGTATCGAAACCCGGTTTGGCAAGATAGAGCAAATAATAAACGAAATATTGGGTAAACAATGATAGAAAATCTTTATTTGAGAAATTTTAAACCATTTCCAGAACTTGATCTTGATTTTTCAAAACTAACAATATTAAGCGGCCTAAATAGTTCTGGCAAGACATCGGTTATACAAGCGCTCCTACTTCTCAGACAATCAATAATTGAAAAACTGAGCGAGACTGCATTTATTGTAGGATTGTCTAAAATGAGGTTAAATGGTGACGAGGTTGAAATAGGAAAAGCTATTGATGCTTTATACGAAGGAGCTTTATCAGATGTAATCGAATTCACTTTAAAACTTTCAGGCAAAACTCTTTCTGTTTTGGCAGAATATCAACAGAATAAAGAATATTTACGATATAAAATTAATAAAGACAAAGGCATCGATGATTTAATGAATCTGAGAAAGGATACTTTGTTCACTAATAATTTCCAACATCTCACAGCAGACAGAATAGTGCCGAAACCTTTTTATGATACTAATGACATCTATGTTGAAAAAGGCAAACTTGGTAAAAGAGGTGAGTATACTGCTCATTTCTTACTTGTTAATAGCTCTGGCTACAATATTGAAAATAGCGATTTACTGCATCCATCACAAAAATCACGTAATTTAAAATTGCAAGTGGAAGCCTGGATGAATGAATTTAGTCCCAATCATAGATTTTATATCAAGCCAAATTTTGAAAATAATTTTGTATCTATAGAATATTCCAAAGGAAATCAAGGGAATCGAAGACTAGCACCTAATGTTGGCTTTGGTTTGACATATACATTACCAGTCATTGTTGCTCTTCTTATTGCGAAAAGAGGAGACCTTTTAATAATAGAAAACCCAGAGGCTCATCTACATCCCAAAGGACAAACGACTATTGGTAAGATGGCAGCTTTTGCAGCAAATTATGGAGTACAAGTTATTCTGGAAACACATAGCGATCATGTACTAAATGGTGCCAGAATTGCCGTAAGGAATGGTAATATCTCAAATAAAGATGTAGCTGTACATTTTTTCTACCAGAAGAAAGGCGAATTAGTCTATTATAGCGATAAAGAAACAATACCAATCGATGAAGATGGCAGATTAGAAAAGATGCCTGAGGGCTTTTTCGATGAATTTGATAAAAACCTTACTGAACTGATAATACCAAAGGTTTAGTTTGTTACTCGCTTCCTTAAATGAGCACTCAATGGCAGATTCTTTTGAGAATGAATATGATGTAAATTCTAAATTATTAATTCTTACCGAATTAATTGCCCAAACTCAAAAGAAACTTGGTACAAATTTGAGAATCCGTATTCCTGAATCTTTCTATTCCATTAACTTATTTCATAATAGAAATTTTGCGAGCTGGCTTTTAGAGCAAAAAGTTTCTCCCGATTTACGAGAAAGTAAAACATATTTAATGAGGCTTTTAGATTCTCCACTAATTAAAAATACTCAAGATGACATGAAAAGTCTTTTTTATGGTATAGAAATCTTTTTTGAAAACAGGAAATCTATCGGTTTGGCTTTTGCTTTTGTAAATGACACATTTACTTTCAGTTTTGATACTAACGATAAATGGATAGAAGAAATAGTTGTTAATTGCCAAAAACTTGATGAGCAAGATTCTATTGAAAGAATTCGAAATATCACCAGAGAAAAACATCTACAAAATCATGAAGAATGGCTCCTTAACATCAAATATAGGTCATCATTTAATTCCATCGATGATTTCATTGCAAGAGAA
>JBKHBT010000131.1:0-7180 GCA_046542255.1 Candidatus Zixiibacteriota bacterium
TTTGGGTATATATATTAAGTATTATGTATATGTTATATATATGGCTTTAAAAGAGAAGAAGGGAGTAACATGAAAAAGGAACGATGGTCAAGTGATGAAAAGTTAGAAATTGTCCTCGACTTGACTGAAACAGCAAGGCTGGATCAGTTAAGGTATGCGACAATGGCAGAAGTCTGCAATCGCCATGGAATCAGCCAGACGACTTATTATAAATGGCGTGATAGATTGGTTTGCTGCAAGTGATATGATTTACTCGAAGGGCGCTTTCAACCGCTCCGAGGATGCACTCTGGGGATACCGTTGAGTTTGGGGCTATATCCGCAATCAGTATCAATTGCCGATCAATAAGAAACGCATATATCGCCTGATGAAAATCAATAATCTGCTCTGCCCGAAAAATAATCGAAATAAAGCCAAAAGAACCTCAATTGGCCGCAAACCAAGAGCAGGCAAACCTATATCAAAGATATTCGAAAAACATTAAATAGAATATTAAATTACGTTCAATTTGCTAAAAAATCGATTTGACCTACTGATCCAAATCCTTCTCCAAAACCACAACCGCCGCCGCAGCATCCTCATCATGCGACATAGAAAGATGTATAAACCGCACTCCCATGCCCTTTGCAAGAACCTCGGCAGCGCCAGATAACTCGATATATGGTGCGCCAAGCTCATCTTTGCGCACCGCTACATCCTGCCAGCTTATCTCGCCGCGAAGGCCGGTGCCGAATGCCTTCAATAATGCTTCTTTCGCAGCAAAACGAGCAGCATAATGCTGCATGCTACGCTTCATCGATTCACAATATTCAATCTCGCCCGGTACAAAAACCCTCTCGAAAAAATCCTTGCCTATCTTTTCCTTTATTCGGTCGAATCGTTTCGGGCTTATTACATCGATACCTATTCCAGCTATCATAAATACCACCTAATCTGCTTTTTTTACAAGCGTACAATTTAATTCCTGATAATTAATCCTGATATCTGTTCTGATGAAAATCCGATTAAAAATCTGGAAGCAATAGAAATCATTAATTATAGAGCTTGCATACTTTTATCATCGCATAGACAAAGAAAGTTATTTGACAGTATTTGACAAGTTTTTTATTATATGTTTAAGATTTTAATACCAAGATGATGAATATCTAAAGTAAGGCGCATAGAATCATTATTTTCTCCGCTGGATGTATTATTGGTTTTGCTGAAGTGCCCAAATTTGGCTATGGTATCAAAACAATCTTGCCCGATTCGCCAGATTTCATAAGCTCCATACCTCTGGCATATTCTTCCAGTGGCAATGTATGAGTGATTACGGGTTTTACATCGATTCTTTTGGATGCCAGGAAATTTCTTGTCATATACCATGTCTCGAACATACGCCTTCCAGTGATACCATAGACCTTAGCCGCCTTGAAAACCATGCCATTATTGATATCGAGAGTGATATCGTCATTGAAAAGGCCAAGAAGCGAGACTCTTCCCCCCGGTGTAAGGCATTTAAGGGCATCATTCAATGCCTTTGCCGAACCGGACATCTCCAGAACCACATCCACGCCATTGCCACCTGTGATTTCCATCACACGGTCATAAAGATTATCGTTTTTGGGATTGATTGCATAATCAGCTCCCATTTTCTTTGCCATATCCAATCTATATTCGATAAGGTCTGTGGCGATAATAGTCGTTGCGCCGCCAATTCTGCAGAGGCCGGCTGCAATCATTCCGATCGGGCCGATTCCAACGAGTAATGCTGATTTGCCGGCAATCTCATCGATGAAAACCGTATCGACTGCATTACCCATAGGTTCCTGAATTGCAGCTACTCCAGGCTCTATCGAACGGTCATTTTTCCAGGCAACGACTTCTGGCACGAGAATGTATTCGGCAAATGCGCCATCTGTATCGACTCCCAAAATGGTCATATTCTGGCAAATATGCATCTTTCCGGTCTTGCATTGATAACAATGTCCGCATGGAATATGAGTTTCAGAAGATATATAGTCTCCAACATCGATGCTTTTAACATCATCAGCAATCTCGACGACTTCTCCGGCAAGCTCATGTCCCATTGTCTGTGGATATTTGATTCGGCCTTGTGCCCATTTATTCCAGTCCCAGATATGGACATCTGTACCACATATAGATGTCGCTTGCACCTTAACAAGTACATGACCAGGTTTTATCTTAGGAACCGGGATATCTACTAAATCTGCGCCAACTTCGGGCCTTGTTTTGCGTACTGCTTTCATTATTACCAGCCTTCTAAATCTTATTAAGTTATAAATGAAGCTGCCATATATTGCAGCCTTGTGAATTTTATAACTTATGAAATGTTATTATTATTGTCAATGGGTTTTTGACCTTGTAAAACTTAGAACCAAAGTTTCTTGCTATGAGATTAAAAAAGAGAAGTTCTTTATACAAAAATAGTTAATTATTAAAAAATTGTTAGTTTTTTCTAAAAATTCTATAAATTTGTAATAGCTAATAATTTAACTATTCTGAGGTAAATATGAGAAAAGAAATAGCCCCTGTTTTGTTTTTGATTTGTATTATATCTCTTTTAAAGCCATATATATAACATATATATTATACTTAATATATATATACCCAAAAGGCTTTACTGATGTTTTAGCCTGAAAAGTATGACAATGCGGAACAGCGCATTGTCTGTTTTTAGTTTCAGTTCACTTGGCCGGGATTTCATTTTTCTGTTATCCCGCTAACTATCCTGATGGGGTCGATGGCACCGAGACAATGGATTACTACGATGGAATCCTGATTCTGACTTCGAGCTATCCAACCACCGGGACTGTAACCAATGAAGATGGCAATTTTTTTACTTCTTTTACTATCCCTGCCGATGATTGCCGTACTATTTGATAGCAGTCTATTTCGGAGTGTTTGTACTTTGATATAAAGACATAATATTCTGTAGATCTTTTTGTATCATCTCATTTTTCGGTGCGATTAAATTCGCTATCCTGAGATGTTCGACAGCTTTTTGGATATCGCCTTTTCTGGCGAATGCCTTGCCCATGAAATGATTCGCTGCAGCGGAATTCATGGAAAATCGCAATGATTCTTCAAGGCTCTCTATATCATATCGCTCCAGGTCTGACTCATCGAAATCATCATCCAGTTTTTCCTTGATTTTCTGCCTTATATCGGGTTGGTCCTGGTAGAATTGAAAAGCGGTTTTGAGCTTTGATTTATAGTAGTTTTCAATATTGAGTTGTGCCACCATAGCCTGGTCGGCATAATATATTGTAGAATCCGGCATCCCGATTTTATTGAAAACGCCAGCCATATTCACATATGCATCGACCGGTTGATATGCGAATTTGGCCGCTTTGCGATATGCCTTCAAGGCTCTATTGTATCTTTCTTGTTTCTCATATATTGTACCGGCGAAACCGTAGGCATAGTCAGGAAATAGCATATCGCTTTTACTCGCTGCCCGATAGAGATATTTTAATGCTGTATCATATTTTTGCATTTCCATATATGTCCTGCCGAGGCCAGTCAGTGCATCGCCATTCTCAGGGTCGATTTCCAGCGCTTTTTTGTAATTGGCGATAGAAAATTCTAAATTACCGAGCTTTCTGCCATTCTCGCCTTTATCGATGAAATCCATAACCATGCTCTTGTTGTCATTCACTATCTGCGCTTTCATTTCATCTTCTAAAATCTCATTCACCAGAAAAAGGACAAAAACAGCTATTAAAAAAGATGAAAGCAAAATGCCGATTATAGTATTTGGCCTTTTATCCATCATTTTGAATTATTGACCACCAGTAAAATATCTTTCCCCTGAGCTTTCAGCTCATTATATTTTTCTAAAGCTAATGGTGTATTATAGACCATAATATGCATGAGGTCTCCGGTATATTTATTATATCTTAAGTCGGATTTATTTGTTCCGGGAGTAACATATCCTGCCGCACCTCTGGATTGGTATCCACTGGCAATAAGAATTATATCTGCGCCGATTTTCGCGAGCCTATCCCTATCGGATGCCGCAAATTCCAGTTTCTTTTCCACCGGCCGGAAAAGGCCACAGGGATAAACCACAAAATCAAAACCAATTATCGGAATGCCGCAATAAACGGCGATATTTTCTCTATAATAGACAAAATTATCGTCCCAATATTTTATTGTAAAAAAGCCCTGAACAATAATAATTATCATGAAAAGAGAAATGACTATGATACGGAAGAATTTTATTCTCAAAGCACGTGTGATAAAAATGAGAACAATATATATCAAAAACGGAATTCCAACGGCATAGTTTATGAAAACCGGCCATTTCAGAAAAGACGCAAAAATAAGAAAAACCAGCGAAAAGAAACCGATATGCAAGAGCGCACTGGAAGGATTGGAATATACCTGAATAAATTTTGGTGGTATGATTTGGCTCTTTCTCAGGTTTTTGGCATCTTCATAAACGAAATAGATAAAGAAATAGCCAATAAAAACACCCCAGATGTTTTTGCCAATATCCGATACATCCAATAAACGTGATAAGACAGTCGTCTGGAGAAATTTGCCAAATGCCGAAACCAGGAGAGCAATCAGGAAACCGGTTATTATTATGAAGGCATCGCTTTTTCGATGGTATTTCAATAGCCGATAATAGAACCATGCAAATAATGAATATCCCAAAATCTGGCTATTGCTATAGAGATCATAGATTGTATTACCATAGTAAAAATCCGGGATGATATGTCCGATTTCCAGAAAGACAAAGCAAAGCAAAAGGCCGATAATACGATTTTTGCTAAGGTTTTTACGGTAATAAAGTAAAACAATAATCGCCATTAGAATTAATACTATCAGCAAAGTATGTATTTGTAAATTGCCAATATTGAAGCTATGCAAAGAAATCTTATCGATCATTATGCGATAGTTTCCCTGAAGCAAAACAAGTGGCGTAATCAGAATAATCAATACATAGGCTAATAAATGAAATCGAGGATGTGATAATAATTTCTTCATAATTTAGTATAAACTTACTTAACAGCGATGAAAAATCAAGTGCAATATTAACTGGGAAATTAATCTTTTCATGGACAAAAACTATATTGCGCTTATCTTGTAGTATTTGATATCTAAAGAAGGGATAAATTATGCAAGATTTTCATATCCATCCGGCCTATTCGATAGATGCTCGGGGCAATGCAGAAGATTTCGTAAAAGCAGCCATAGAAAAGAAAATCAAAAGGATTTGTTTCACTACACATATAGACCTAAACCCGGCAAGAGCAGTTATAGACCTTTGGGCGGCTCCCGATGGCTATCCAGTCCCTTTGTCGAAAGAAATCATGCAAAGATATGCAAGCGAAATTGGTACACTCAAGAAAAAATATGCCCATGAAATAGAAATCCTAAAGGGCTATGAATTCTCATATGCGCCGGATTATGAAGATCTAATCGAGTCTTTCATTAACAAATTTCCGGCTGATTTCATGATTGGTTCTATCCATTGTATCGATGATGTTGGTTTTACTGCAGGTTTCGAAGCAAGCTCTGTTCTCAGACTCTATGAGCCTCTCGAATTTATGGAGATATATTCTACTCGAATCATTTCGCTCGCCCGAAGTGGTTTATTCGACACAATAGGGCATATCGATGGGTATAAGAAATATGCCAAACGTAATTGGAATATGGAAGAACTTCGAGAAGCCGAAGAAACAGTCTATCCAGGACTATTCGATAGACTATCAGAAATCGGCGCCGGTATCGAAATCAATACTTCGGCAATGCGGAAGGGCTTCGATGAATTCTATCCATCAAGCAAAATCCTGAAGCTTGCCAAAGATAAGGGTGTTATGATAAATTCTATTGGCTCTGATGCTCATCGAGCGAACCAGGTCGGTTTCAAGTTTAAGGATGCGATGGAGCTTTTGGATGAGCTTGGGATCGAGCTACGGATATAGGCGAATTACAGCCGCTTCAAAACCAAATCTTCCCATCCACCTGAAGCCCGGCCTGAAAGCCATTTAGCGTTGGCATATTACGAGCCTGAATCGTGTGAACCGAGCCAAGAGACAGGCTAAGAGGCGTTCCGGGGATATGTGCTTTCACAAATGGCGAAATTGTGGTCGTATAGGAATCATCATTGCGATAATGTGGGCCGCCTACATTATAGAAAACCTTGGTTCTGTCCATATAGGCTCCTGATGCAATAAAGCCACCGATGATACCATCATAGATATCGAAATCATAAGCCAAATTCACAATCGAAATATCGCCATTGTGTATATCGATTGGAACCCCCGAACTATCCTTTTTGTATGAGCCGGTGATAATATATCCCACATCGAACATGATTCTTGAACCATCGAAATCCAGCATATTATACCAAAACAATGTAATATCGAATGTTCCATTACCCGTATTTATGAAATGTGATTTGCTATTACCAGTAGGCATCTTAAGGCCCGCTGCAATGCTCGAACGCCAGAAATAATCGATTTCAGAAAGCGGCTCTGCACGCAATCTAAAATGAAAATCACCAAAATCAGCATCATAGCTTGGTTCATCATCGAGATAGTCGGCAGCCTGAACCATCATAGGCAAACGAAAGCCAACATCCATCCAGCCGGTTGCGCCATAGTCGAAAGATGTCATATGCAAAACCCTATGATAAGTGGCATTATATGCAGAATCAGCCTTGATCTGGCGGTTTTGAAGCTCATCATCCCAATATTTATCAACTTGAGCGAAACGGTTGCGCATAAGTATGCGAAGATTCCCTTTGCCACTGGGCATAAAATCGGAAGTCGAGATAGGTTCGCCCAATGTTCCATTGTAATAATCGAAAGTCCTGAATAGCTCAGAATAGCTAATCTGGCCGAAAGCTAAACCAATTGCAAATAGAATTAATAATAGAAACTTTTTCGACATAATACCTCGTTTAGAAAGAAAATATACACTTTCATAAAAATATATACTTTTTGATGGCATTTATCAAGGCAAAGAAATATTCAGGCTTGTTAAATTTAAGAATTATTGAGGACGATTATTAAAAATGCTGTATCTTAAGTGGGGGGTTTATACAGACAATGCGTTGTTCCGCATTGTCATACTTCTCAGGCTAAAAAACAGTACAGGCGTTTTATTATATATATTATTTTTTATGTATATCATTTATCTACTGATCTAGAAGAGTTGTCGA
>JBKHBT010000132.1:0-7144 GCA_046542255.1 Candidatus Zixiibacteriota bacterium
ATTTTTTATTAGAACCGTATCCGAATGAAATTTTAGATTTAGTATTGCCTGGCTTAATCCCTGAATCGAATTAAAATCCCAAGCCCTAAAAGCCCAAATACGATATTTCCAAGATTGGCTGCCATAAGGGGTGATAGGGTTTCATTGTAACCAAGAGATTGCCCAATCCTAACAAGCGAGAAGTAAAGGAATGCAACAATAAAACTAATTCCAAATGCGATTGCTGCACCGCTTTTTCTCATATGCAGAGCAATAGGCAAAGAAAAAAGCAAAATAATTAGATTGGCAAATGGAAAAGATATCTTCACATAAAGCTCTGTCTGCTCCTTGATTGGATTTCGCCCCATTCTTTTTTGCTTTTGAATAAATTTGAGTAGTTTGTAGAAGCCCATCTTATCCGGATCGACTCTTGTAACCAAGAAATCCTCGGGCTTTTCATTTGCCTGGAGCTTTTGCTTTGGCTTGAATTCGGTATATTCGCTATCAGCTTTGAATGTGCGAATATAGACATTGTTCAACTCGAAATGATTATCGACCCATCTCATGCTTCTGGCATCGATACGCTTTTGTATTCGAGTCGAATCATCAAAAAATACAATTGCTACATCGAAGGCTGTTTGATTGGCTGGATTATAGGATTTTATAGAATAAGTTTCACCCTTTTCACCAAGTACGTGGATATCTCTTTTGATTTTGGTTCTTTTCTTTCTTTTGTATATCTTATAGTCTTTGATATAATCGCTTTTTGCCGAAGCAGGTGGAACTACCATCTCTCCAAATACCAAAATAAAGAGACTCCAAAAGAAAGCAAAAATATATACCCATTTCCCAAAACGGAGAGAGCTTATGCCAACGCTTTTACAGGCAACAACTTCATTGGTTCTGGCAAGAGAATTCCCTGTGAAATTTGCAGAAAGCAATATGCCAACCGGTGATACAATAACGAAAATCCAGGGCAAGAAATAAACATAAAAAAGGACGATATCTTCCAAGCTGGCATTTTTATCGATATATTTGTCGAAATTTTCAACCAGATCGACAACAATAAAAACCATAAGAAAAGCCAGTGCTAACCACATGAAATTAATAAAAAATCGCTTGAGTATGTATCTATCCAAAGTTTTCACGGATATAAGATATATCTATTAACTTTAATTGTGAAGTAAATAATCCAATTAGAAAAATATTCTTTTGTAAGATTGGAAAAGACGAGTATTAGAACTTGACACAAAAAAATTATGCAATATTTTTAAAGCTTGTATTGATTTGGATGGATATGTTTCATCTGAATGATGCCCCCGTAGCTCAGGTGGATAGAGCGACAGTTTCCTAAACTGTAAGCCGTGTGTTCGAGTCGCACCGGGGGCATGATTTAAAAAGATGCTAAGTGTATAGTAAATAAAAGATTAACGATATTGGAGGAAATGTGGCAAAAATTTCCAAACATGACCTAAAGGAAGATAAATTTGTAACATTTATGTTTAGGCTCTGGGATTATATGCGAGATAATTCCAGCTATTTCTTTGGAATTGTTATTATCATTATTATACTGTTAGGTGCAGTGTATGGATATTTCTCATTCCGAAAAAACATGGAAGAAACAAGAGTCGAAATGCTGGGAGAAGCAGAATTTAAGATGAGATTCGAAGATTATCAGGCTGCTGATAGCATTTTAACTAATCTTGTTGAAAATCATGGTTCTACCATACCAGGTAAAAAGGCTACTTTCTATCTGGCAAATCTCAATCTTAGCAAAATGGGTGATTACGATAGGGCTCTTGAACTATTCGAACAGTATCTACAGAACCCGATTGAAGGTAATCAAGAGTTCATTATTTCGGCAAAAGCTGGAATTGCAGCTTCGAAGGAAGAGAAAAGAGAATTCGAAGAGGCTGCAAGTATGTATATGGAACTCTATGACGAATATCCGAATTATTTCGATAGGGAAAGCCTTCTTCTCGCAGCAGGTAGATGTTATACCTATGGTAATAAAATCCAGCAGGCAACTGATGCTTATCAACGGTTCATCCAGAATCATGAAGATTCTCAGAACCTGGATAAAGCTCAAATTGCTCTTGCTTATGTGAAGTCATTGCAAATGTAAATAATGAGAAAATTAATAATTTTTGCGCTTCTTTATTTTCCGATAATGCTTTATTCGGCCGAGCTTTCCGGATTGGTATTATCAGAAGACGGAGAAGCGCTTTTTTATGCAAATATAAAATTCCCAGCCGATAGCATGTACCTGACAGCCGATTTTGATGGCCGTTTTCTGGTCAAAGGCCTGGAAAAAAGAGAATATAATATCGTTTTCTCCATGGTCAGCTATAAACCAGAAACTATTACGGTTAATATCGAAGAGGATGAGCAATATATTGAAGTTATTCTTCAAGAAGAAACAGGAGAAATCGATATCGAGCCAAAGACTCCCAAATTTGAGATGTTCAAAGGCGACATTTCACTTTCAAAATGGTTTCTTTACACGGACGATTTCGAAAATCAGGCATATTTTCGACGAGATGACCCTATCTATTTTGCAAGAAAAATGCCGGGCGTGATATCTGTCGGCAAAGACTATGCCGGACAGCCTATGATACGCGGAAATGGCAGCGATAAATCACCCATCCTGCTCGATGATATTGCAATTTATAATCCCTACCATTTCGGCGGCTTCTTCTCAGGAATAGAACCGGATTATGTAAGGAGTATCAATGTCTCCACCGGCGCAAATGACTCCAGATATTCAGATTGGCTCGGCGGCGCAATCAGACTGACAACAAGAAAGCCGCCGCGCGAGAGCACGCACGGAAGATTCAGGCTCAATCCGCTTTGGGCCAATTTTTCTCTCAGGTCGCCATCATATATTGTCGATGGGCTTGGTTTCAATCTTGCATATACTGGAAGTTTTCCAATCTTGAGAAAAGATTCGACAGGAAATAAAATCGACTATAATGATTTATACGCAAAAGTACATTTCGAACCGAACTTCAGATGGTTTGCCAATGTCAATCTATACAATAATTTTGATAATATAGAGGACGAAATTTCGCAGATGAGATATACATCCAGAGCTGCTTTTATTAATACGCAAAATATTATCGGCAATCAACTCCTGCTCAAATCAAATATTGCTATGAGCAGGTTCTGCTTTAAATATTCCAAATTTGATGAAGTTGCGATATCCGATACAATTCAGAGCGTAGATTTCAGAACAGAAGCGAATTATTTCTCTGGGGATCATGATTTACTTTTGGGCTTGAAAGGTTCTTTCAAGAGCCTGTCTTTTATGCTTTATGATATGCCAGAGTCCAAAGAATTTGAAGAATTCAATCTATATGTGCAGGATGAATATTTCTATTCTGATGCGCTCATTCTCAAATACGGAACATCACTAGGATATGTGACTAACTATGAAAAGGTCACTTTCGACCCTAATCTTGCAATTAAGTATTTCCCGAATGAGAACTTAGGCCTTGAATTTGGCGTGGGCAAAGCCCATCAAGTAATAACATCGATATGGAATCCGGATTTCAATTTTCCATTTGATTTCTATATTGCGCCCAAAGAAGATATTTCGCATAGCTATAATATTTCCGCTTCGGCCGAACAGTGGATTTCGGACGATTATTCGGTCAAACTGGGGGCTTTTGCCAATTATGCCAAGAATATCTCACGATTCCCATTAGAAGGCCTAATTAGCAGCATGTACTACTATCCCGGCGACTCACGCGCCAAAGGTATCGAATTGATGATGAAAAAATCCAGTGGTAAATTCCGAGGATTCATAACATATACTCTTATGGACGCAGATGAGATTTTCGAATATACTTTCCAAAACCCAGAATGGGAATCTTCGAGATTTGAAAGGAAGAATTCACTTTATATTACAGCTTCTTACAGATTCAAAAGATTCGATATCGGAACATCATTGGACTATGGCTCTGGAATTCCCACAGAATTCGAGGAAAAAGAGAGAGCACCAGATTTGTTATCATGGGACTTACGAATGCATGGTAAAATAAATCTTTGGGGTCTGAAACTCAATCCCTATCTCGAAATATATAATTTAACTGGCCATGAGAATATTATCTATATCGATAAAGACGGTAATGAGACCAAAGCCATAGATATACCTTTTATGCTGGGCATCGAAGGCAGATTCTAAAAAAGCGAAACTTTATCTAAATTGATTTTAGACAAATCGATATCTCTGGTTAGCTTTTCTTTGATACGTTTGATGGTGAGCGGCGCAGAACCTTCGTAGTGATTATTAACATACAAAAAGACATTGAAGTCATTTTCTATTAGCTCCTCGAGCATCGGCTTAAGCTGGCTTATATCATGATCATGTGGCTCTACTATTCTATTCCAATTCTTGCCGGTTTTTTTTTCTATCTTTTTCCGGTCGGTTCCATGCAGGCGGATAGCTACTTTATCCTGAAGCAAATCCTTATGAGTCTGATATATCCTGAAAATTGGCGGCATATAATAACCCTGAAGAAAGGTATGATACAATCCATGATCGCGAAGAAAAATGAAATAGCCCTTATTTAGATAATTTGGGTTTCGAGTTTCTATGAAATAATCGTTTTCTTCCGGGCATTTTTTGATAAATTCACTCAAATCATGCATGAAATCGCCCTGTTTTTTATACATATTTTTGTTTAGATAGCGGAATTGGAAGATTATCGGGCCGATCTTATCTTTCATTGGTTCGAGCCTTTGAAGAAATTTCTCGAAAAGCTCATTAGACAAATAATATGGATTTTCTTGAAGTTCATCGTCTTTATTCTCTTTGTAGAAATGCGTCAGAGTTATAGAATTGGGTACTTTGACAGCGAATCTGAAATCTTCGGGAACCGCTTGATTATAGTTTTGTGCCATTTCAATTTTGGGAAGTTTCGCAATATTCGGCCTAAAAAGCGACCAGAACCATTGATCGACTTCGACAGTATTGAAATGTTCGCTATATTCATTTAGGAAATATTTGCTATGCTTTTCGGGATAAACTATATCCTGCCATGATTCATATTTCCAGCTCGATGTTCCAATTTTGAGAGAATTTGGTATTTTATCCATTATTCATTTAAACTAAATGGTGGATACTCATCGGTTATCATAAGTGTTGTATATGCTGTTACGCGAATACTCCAACGCATATACCCTTCGATGAAATTGAAAAACGACCTGGGATATTTCCCGGTAAAAATAATAGCAAACCAGCTTATCACTATCATGAAAAAAGCGATAATTCCCAAAAATATAAGAACGATATAATGCGGTATTGCCAAAAACCATTTGATAAGTGGCATAAATCTATCGATATCCTTGCCAACTTCGGGATAAGGCATGGTAAGATGCACATTTTGGTCATTTTCTAAATCCGGGTATTTATCTGTCATGAGATTGATAAATGTGCCTACTCGAAGGCTAAATTTCATAAGCTCGAAATTCCAATTATACCACCATTTAGGATATTTATTGACAAAAACAATTGTAAGAATAGTTGGAATAACTACAAATCCGATGCCGGTTATTATGTATGGTTCATGTTCTGATGTACCGGAGTTCATCAGAAGCGCCAAGATAATAAGAATCGGTATAGCGATTATCAACCTGAAGAATGTGGAAATTCGATCCAACTCACCTGGATAGTCAATTTTCAAGTCAACTGGATATGTTGATTGCCCCTTTTGATCTTCTTGCTCGCACCTTTCTCCATCTTCACCGATTGGATGTCCGAACTGGTCAAATTTATCTGTCATTATGCCTCCTTCGATTTATTCAATCTAAAATTATGACTCTTAAGTGAAAAACACAAACAAAAAACCCCGAGAAAACAACCCCGGGGTTTGTAGAAGGATGAATTTATGTAAAGGTAATTAGCTCTGCTCGTGGATTGTCCATCCAGTTGTCCAGTCATCGGAAGGATCTACGCCGCCGAGGAAGCTTGTTGCATCGAACCAGCTATCGTCTGGTGTTTTGACTTCATAAGAAAGTGCATTGCCAGTTGGGGCATAGTTAGGATTAGAAAGATTCCATGGGTCGGATACTGGTGTTGTAGAGTCTTCCCAAAGGTTTCTACCAGAGACATAATCTGTTATGTTCCAGGTATCGTCATCATCTTTGAAATCGACATGATTGTCTGCAAAAATAACATAATCGATATCCAGGTCGCCTGCATCGGCATTGTTATGTGTAACTTCATCATCGATATTCAGGCCGCCTTTTGAGAAGCCAGCAATGATTCCATTATAGAATTTGCCTTTGGAGCCGGCACGGATAAGTGCACCATAATCGGATTCTGTGGTTTCGTCCATATCATTATCGCCAAGAAGCGTGAAGTTATAGATGGTTGGATTCGAGAAAGGCATTGCATCATTGTCATCGCCATTATTATCGAATTCAAAGCCCTGGTCGGCATCATCGCCATATTGCTGTACCACGACATATTGAGCACGACCGGTCCAGCCATCGGTATAGTCGAAGCTGTCATCGGCATTTCCTGTGAGAAGGACATATTTGATATCGCATGTGCCGCCGAAGAATTCGATACCATCGTCTTTATTCATGTGTACCTGAATATATTCGACAGTTGTAGCATCGCCAACGCCCTGGAAAGCGATTCCATTAAGCTCATTATCCGGTGAAAACTCTTTGCCTGCGAATTCAACACGGACATAGCGGAGTACGCCAGAATTGTCATGAGGGTCTGTGCCGCCGTATCTGCCGCTTCCGCCTTCGCCTTCTGCTGTGGTTCCGGTATTCAAAGGAGCATTACCATTGATTACAAGCCCACCCCAGTCTGCGCGTGCGCGGGAGCCGACTTCCTGGTCAGAAGTCATAACAATTGGATTATCGCGAGTGCCTTCTGCCATTATCTTGGAGTTCTGGCGAATGATAAGTGTGCCAGTGGTCGATTTTTCCCCATAGATTTTGCATCCTGGCTCGATGGTGAGAACTGTTTCATCGGTGCCATTGCCCACAAATACTGCACCACTGAGGAGATATTCCTTATCGCCTTCTAATGTAGTATTTTCTGTGATTTCACCTGATAAGGTGGTGATTGTTGTGTCATCATTGTTGTCATCGTCATCATCATCGGAGCAACCGACGAATGAGACGAGAAGAATTGCGATGAGTG